>CAJUEI010000105.1 GCA_910585255.1 uncultured Lachnospiraceae bacterium | reverse complement strand
GACTTGCACCCCACCTGACACAAGGAAGTCCCCCAACCCAACGCTTTCGCCTTCACGTCTTAGAAGCAGGGGACTTCCCTGATAGGTTTAAAAAATGGAAGAAATTGTATGAAATTTTGTATACATGAAAAAAACAGGTAAAAAGTACTTGATAAAATAGAAAAAAAGTGTATTTTAATAATAGTAGAATGAAATATAAAATAGCTTTTATTTTTATTTTTTTAGATAGAAGCAGGAAGGAATAAGAAAAAGAAAATAATTGATGTAATTGTGGCAGTAAGATACAAGAATGAATGGAGGAGCAAAAAATGAAGAAGGTTGTGAAATTTGGAGGAAGCTCTTTAGCAAGTGCAGAACAATTTAGAAAAGTTGGAGAAATCGTTCTTGCAGATGCAGATAGAAGATATGTAGTGCCGTCTGCTCCAGGAAAGCGTTATTCGTCAGATACAAAAGTGACGGATATGCTTTATCAATGTTATGCAGCGGCAGAAGCAGGAGAAAATGAAAAGTATACAGAGCTGTTAAATAAGATTAAGGAACGTTATCTTGAAATTATTAACGGTTTGGGATTAAATCTATCTTTGGAAGAAGAATTTCAAAAAATAGGTACTTTTTTTTCGGAAAAAGCTGGAAAAGATTATGCTGCTTCCCGTGGAGAATATTTAAATGGGATTGTAATGGCAAATTATTTGGGATACGAGTTTATTGATGCAGCAGAAGTAATTTTCTTTGATAAAGAGGGAAAATTTGATGCAGATCGTACAAATCAAGTGTTGTCGGAACGGCTGGCAGGTCAGGAAAGAGCGGTAATTCCCGGATTTTATGGTTCTTCTGTAGACGGAACGATCAAGACTTTTTCAAGAGGCGGATCCGATATTACCGGATCGATTGTGGCTAGAGCAGTAAAGGCAGATCTCTATGAAAATTGGACGGATGTATCTGGATTTTTAGTTGCAGATCCGCATATTATTCAAGATCCAAAATCAATTAAATTGATTACTTATAAAGAGTTAAGAGAATTGTCTTATATGGGAGCTACCGTATTGCATGAAGATGCCATTTTTCCGGTGCGGAAAGCAGGAATTCCGATTAATATCCGAAATACCAATCAGCCGGAAGAAGAAGGAACTATGATTGTGCAAAGTACTTGCCGGCAGGCAGAATATACGATTACAGGAATTGCCGGCAAAAAAGGTTTTGTTGCCGTAAATATTGAAAAAGATATGATGAATTCTGAGATTGGTTTTGGGAGAAAGGTTTTAGAGGCATTTGAATCGCAGGGAATTTCCTTTGAACATGTTCCTTCCGGGATTGATACCATGAGTGTATTTGTGCATCAGGAGGAATTTGAAGGAAGAGAACAGGCGGTATTAAGTGCGATTCATAGAACGGCAGAACCGGATATGATTGAATTGGAATCCGATTTGGCTTTAATTGCTGTGGTAGGGCGCAGTATGAAATCAAATCGTGGTGTAGCAGCAAGAATTTTTGCGGCACTTGCACATGTCAATATTAATATTAAAATGATCGATCAGGGATCGTCAGAATTGAATATTATTATTGGTGTAAAAAATAGTGATTTTGAAGGTGCGATTAAGGCAATTTATGATATTTTTGTAGAATCGCAGCTTTAAAAGGTACTGCAGCAGAATGGAGGAAGCTATGCGGGTAGCATTATGTCAGTTAGATATTGCATGGGAAGATAAGAAGGTGAATTTGGAGCAGGCGAAAGTCTATATTGAGGAGGCAAAAGCAGAAGGAGCAGAGATTGTTTTTTTTCCTGAGATGAGTTTTACTGGATTTTCTATGAATGTCAATCTTATAAAAGAAGAACATGGGGAGACATTAAAAGAGGTAAGAGAGATTGTAGCTGCAAATCAGATTGCAGTTGGGATTGGATGGGTAAAAGCAGAAGAGACAGGCGGACAGGAAGCGATTAAAAATTTTTATACGGTGATTGGAAGCCAGGGGGAGATTCTGTCAAATTATGTAAAAATACATTCCTTTCATTATGCAGGAGAGGATAAATATTTTACATCAGGCAATCGAATTGCACTGTTTGAATATCGGGAAAGAATGTTTAGTACGTTTTTATGTTATGATCTGCGGTTCCCGGAAATTTTCGAAATCGCTTCCAGACGAGCCGAAATTATTGTTGTACCAGCAAATTGGCCGCAGAGCCGGAAAGAACATTGGACAACATTACTTCGAGCCAGAGCGATTGAAAATCAGGTTTATATACTAGGAGTAAATTGTGTAGGTGAGAAAGCCGGATTGTATTTTAGCGGAGATTCTCGGATTATCGATCCCAATGGAAATGTAATGAGCTCTTTAGCAGATCAGGATGGATTGATTATTTTAGATATTCCTGATAATACAGCAAAAATTAGAGAAGGATTTCCAATAAAACAGGATAGAAGACAAGAATTATATCATAAATTATCTCAGGAAATGATAGGCAACTTTAAATAAAAAAAAACAAGAAAACAGAAATCAAGAGATAGGAGTAATAAATTGAGTGATCAAAATCCTTTAAAAAGAAAAGAAGAAAAGCTAAATCAGAAAAAAGAACATGAAAAGCAGAAAGCAGCTCCTATCTGTCCTTTTATAAAAAAGTGCGGCGGATGTCAATATCTGCATATGACATATGAACAGCAGTGCAAAAAGAAGCAGAAACAGGCAAATTCGCTGCTTGGAAAATATGGAAGAGTAGAGCCGATTGTAAAAATGGAATCTCCTTATTATTATCGCAATAAGGTTCATGCAGTGGTAGATCGTGACAGAAGGGGAAATCCGATTACCGGGGTTTATCAAATGGGGACACATCGGGTTGTCTTGGTGGAGAACTGTAAAATTGAAAACCAAAAAGCAGGCGAAATTATTAAGACAATACGAAATCTTTTAAAGTCATTTAAGATAAAAGTATATGATGAAGATACACAGTATGGTCTTTTGCGTCATATTTTAGTGAGGTATGGAACAAAGACAGGGCAGATTATGGTAGTATTGGTAACAGCTTCTCCTATCTTTCCCTCCAAAAATAATTTTGTAAAGGCACTTCGGAATATACATCCTGAGATTACAACGATTGTGCAGAATATCAATCCAAGAGGCACCAGTATGGTATTGGGGACACGGGATCAGGTGCTGTTTGGAAAGGGATATATAGAAGATATTCTCTGTGGAAAGACATTTCGCATTTCTGCCCAGTCATTTTATCAGGTAAATTCGGTTCAGACGGAAAAATTATATCGTTTGGCTTTGGAATTTGCTGGATTGACTGGGACAGAGACGGTGCTGGATGCCTATTGCGGGATTGGAACAATTGGAATGATAGCGGCTGAGAAAGCCAAAAAGGTGATTGGTGTAGAGCGGAATGAAAACGCGGTAAAAGATGCCATTCAAAATGCAAAATATAATCAGGAGAAGAAGATTGTATTTTATCAGGGAGATGCTGGGGAGTTTTTGACTGATATGGCGGAAAATGGGGAAAGGATAGATGTTGTGATGATGGATCCTCCTAGAAGCGGCAGTACGGAGGAATTTATTGCAGCAGTAGATAAGATGGCACCCAAGAGGGTGGTGTATATTTCTTGTAATTTAGAGACGTTAGAGAGAGATGTGAAGCAGTTTTTGGAGAAAGGGTATCGAATGGAGAGGGCAGTTCCAGTAGATATGTTTCCTTGGACAGATGAAATTGAGACGGTGTGTCTTTTGAAAAAATAAAGGTGGAGGTGGGGGAGGACGCCGGAGCGGGAAAGCAATCCCTTCCTGCTGTTCCGCTCTCCAGAAAGTAAGAAAGTCTAATACTTCTGAATTTACGTGTATTCAGCCGGACGGACCGGGGTGCAATTCGCCCGTACAGCGGGCTAAACACACCCCTTTTTTGCCATCAGAAGATGGCAAAAATCCTAGGGATCGACAGAAGTATAAGACTTTCTAACTTTCCTCCGAAGTCACAGCAGAAAGGGATTGCTTTCCCGCTCTGGCTGTCTTTTCCTGCCGGTATAGATTAGATTGATTCATACATCCATATAGGTATGGAAAAATCCATATAAGTATGGAGAAATCCATATAGGTATGGAAAAATTCATATAGGTATGGAAAAATCCATATAGGTATGAAAAAATTCATATAGGTATGGAAAATTTATAGAGGGATGGAAAAAAGCGTAAATTGTGAGACAATACAGCCAGAGTGCATTAGAGGTACGCTGTGACTTCGGAGGAAAGCTAGAAGCTCTTAGACTTCTGGCAGTTCAGTAGGATTTTTTGCCATTCTCGAATGGCAAAAAAAGGGGTGTGTTTAGCCCGCTGTACGGGCGAATTGCACCCCGGTCCGTCCGGTTGGATCTACCTAAATTCAGAAGTCTTAGAGCTTCTGCTTTTCGGAGAGCGGAACAGCGTGCCCTAATGCACTCTGGCGTCCTCTTGGGGAGTTTTAATAAATTTTGCTTGCAAATTGGAAAGGAATATTTTACAATGTAAACCAATAATACGTGAAATGGTTGACAAACGATATTTTTAGAAAGAAAGTATAGTATGATATGGGAATTATTAAGATAAAAAATTTAATTCATGATTATGTCAGACGGGATGAAGAGGGAAATGTAGAGGGAAAAAGCCGGGCGATTAATCAGGTAAATCTGGAAGTAGAAAAAGGAGAATTTATTGCTATTCTTGGGCATAATGGTTCTGGAAAGTCTACATTGGCAAAGCATTTAAATGTGATTTTAATGCCGACAGAGGGCAGTGTATGGGTGGATGGAAAGGATACTTCGGAGGATAAAAATCTGTGGGAAATTCGGCAGAGTGCTGGTATGGTATTTCAAAATCCAGATAATCAGATTATTGGAACTGTGGTGGAAGAAGATGTTGGGTTTGGACCTGAGAATATGGGAGTTCCTACAGATGAAATTTGGCAGAGGGTGGATCGGGCACTTCGTTCGGTTAATATGATAGCTTATCGGCATCATTCTCCTAATAAGTTGTCGGGAGGTCAGAAGCAGCGGGTAGCGATTGCCGGGGTAGTAGCGATGCGTCCGCAGTGTATTGTTTTGGATGAACCAACGGCGATGTTAGATCCGGTTGGGAGAAAAGAGGTAATAGAAACCGTGCGGGAATTAAATGAGACGGAACAGGTAACGGTTATTTTGATTACCCACTATATGGAAGAAGTGATTCATGCGGATCGGATCTTTGTGATGGATCAGGGGCGTATTGTTTTGCAGGGAAAGCCAAAGGAAGTATTTGCCCAGGTAGAATTGTTAAAGCGGTATCGGTTGGATGTGCCGCAGGTAACAGAACTGGCTTATGAGTTAAAATTGGCGGGGATAGAGATTCCAGACGGAGTATTGACAACGGAGGAATTAGTGGAAGCATTGAGATGCTGGAAGAATAGCAGAAGAGCAGATGTAAAGCAGTGAAAAAGAGGACAGATAGATTGGGAAGAGATTATGAAAAGATGGTAGTAAGATAGAGGAGAAAAGATGGCGATACGTGTAGAGAATGTAAATTATATTTATGGACAGGGGACAGCTTATGAAATTTATGCTTTAAGAAATATTAATTTAACGATTCAAGATGGAGAGTTTATTGGGCTGATAGGGCATACCGGATCGGGAAAATCTACGCTGACGCAGCATTTAAATGGGTTATTACGGGCGACATCTGGTACCATTTATTATCAGGATCAAAATATTTATCAGGAAAATTTTTCTATGAAAGAACTGCGGGGAAAAGTGGGACTGGTGTTTCAATATCCAGAATATCAGCTTTTTGAGACAGATGTTTTTTCGGATGTTTGTTTTGGACCTAAGAATTTGGGATTGTCAAAAGAAGAGGTGGAAAAGCGAGCATGTGAGGCATTAAATAGTGTAGGGCTGGATTCTTCTTTTTATCGGTTATCTCCGTTTGAATTGTCTGGAGGACAAAAACGCCGAGTGGCAATTGCCGGCGTGCTGGCAATGGAGCCAGAGGTATTGATTTTAGATGAACCGACCGCTGGATTAGATCCCAAGGGCAGAGATGAGATTTTAGATGAGATAGACAGACTGCATAAGGAGAGACATCTTACGATTTTATTGGTTTCTCACAGTATGGAAGATGTGGCACGATATGTAGATCGGATTATTGTGATGAATAAAGGAAATGTGCAGTTTGATCATACGCCAAAAGAAGTGTTTCGGCATTATCGGGAGTTAGAGAAGATTGGGCTGGCTGCACCGCAGGTAACTTATATTATGAATGAACTAAAACAGAATGGATTTGCTGTGGATACGGAAGTAACTACAGTGGAAAAGGCAAGAGACAGTATATTGCAGGCATTAAAGATATAAAAATAGCGGATAAGCGTGTTTTAGGACAGGAAAGGATAAAAAATGATTCGTGATATTACAATAGGACAGTATTATCCGGCGGATTCAGTAGTGCATCGTTTAGATCCACGAGTGAAATTAATGGGAACGATTGTATTTTTGATTTCGCTGTTTTTATTTGATGGTTTTGTCGGATATATTGTGGCAACGCTGTTTTTGGGAGGGGCGATTTGGCTGTCTAAAGTGCCTTTAAAGTTTATGTTAAAGGGATTAAAAGCAGTTTTTATGTTATTGGCGATTAGTGTGTTGTTTAATCTCTTTTTAACAGATGGTGTAGTAGTGGTGCAGATTTGGAAAATTAAGATTACCAGGGAGGGGATTCGGCTTGCTGTATTTATGGCAATTCGTCTGGTTTATCTGATTTTAGGGTCTTCTTTAATGACGCTTACTACAACGCCTAATAATTTGACAGATGGGATGGAGAAGGCATTGGCACCTCTTCGCAGATTTCGGGTTCCGGTACATGAAATTTCTATGATGATGTCGATTGCACTGCGGTTTATTCCTATTCTTTTGGAGGAAACGGATAAGATTATGAAGGCACAGCAGGCAAGAGGAGCCGATTTTGAGAGCGGCAATTTAATTCAGCGGGCGAAAAGTATGGTTCCGATTTTAGTGCCTTTGTTTTTATCGGCGTTTCGGCGGGCAAATGATTTGGCTATGGCGATGGAAGCCCGGTGCTATCGGGGAGGAGAGGGCAGAACAAAGATGAAGCCGCTGCAGTATCAGAAAAGAGATTATATTACTTATGGGATTTATATAGGTTATCTGCTTGCTGTGGTTGGAGTAAATCTTATTGTTTAGAAAAGATACTGGAAAAGGTTTAAGAAGGGTTGTGTAATGTGAAACGAGTAATGTTAGTAATCGCTTATGATGGAACAAATTATTGCGGCTGGCAGATACAGCCGAATGGAATTACAATAGAAGAGGTACTGAATCGAGAGCTGACACGACTGTTAAAGGAAGAGATTCAGGTAATTGGAGCAAGCCGGACGGATTCAGGTGTACATGCATTGGGAAATCTTGCGGTTTTTGATACAGAGACAAAGATTCCGGCAGAGAAAATTTGTTTTGCTTTAAATCAATGGCTTCCGCAGGATATTCGAATTCAGGATTCTTGGGAGGTGCCGCTGTCCTTTCATCCTAGAAAGTGCAATAGTCGAAAAACCTATGAGTATCAGATTTTAAACCGAAGATTTGAAATTCCTTCCTGCCGTTTGTATTCTTATTTTGTCTATCTTCCTTTAGATATAACAGCAATGCAGGCAGCGGCGGCTTATCTGGTGGGAGAACATGATTTTGTTAGTTTTTGCTCGGCACGGTCACAGGCGGAGGATACGTATCGGACGATTTATCGTCTAGAGATAGACAAGCAGGGAGATATGATTACGATTCAGATCAATGGAAATGGTTTCCTTTACAATATGGTTCGGATTATTGTAGGAACTTTAATTAAAGTTGGACTGGGGGTCTATCCGCCTGAACATGTAAAGGAGATTTTGGATGCACGTGATCGACAGGTTTCGGGACCAAAGGCACCAGCGAAAGGGCTGACGCTGCTTTCCATTGAGATAGAGAAAGAACTTCCTGCGGTTTGGGAGATGGAGAACCAGGAGTTTTCTTATCGGGTGCTGCAGCAGGATATTAGAGAGAAGCAGACGGCTTATATACAGATTCGGCGTTGTGTGGAAGAAGAGTATAGAAGACTGATAGAGAGGCTGAGCTGTCAGGTGTTTCGAAATGGGGCAAGAACTATTTATTTACAGTGTTTAGAGAAAGAAAAAGTGGATAGATGGAGATGGGAAAGGTATCTTTTTGAGCCTTGCAGGTTTGAGAGGGATGGGGAATATTATGAATATAAGTGTCAGATGAAAGAGGATGATTTTTAGAAAAAATTTGGAAAAAGTGATTGACACACACGGATGAGTATTATATAATCATAAAATGTGACGTAATGCGATATAAATGCTTAAGCCAAAGCCCCGGTAGAGTATTTTATATACATCATTGATTAGAGTTTGAAAGAATCTTAAGGAGGAAACCCATGAAAAGTTATGTGGCCAGCACGGCAAATGTTGAAAGAAAATGGTACGTAGTGGATGCTACAGGATATACATTAGGTCGTTTATCCTCTGAAATCGCAAAGGTTTTAAGAGGAAAGAACAAACCTATTTTTACACCTCATATTGATACAGGTGATTATGTAATTGTAATAAATGCAGAGAAGATTAAAGTAACCGGAAAGAAGCTGGATCAGAAGATTTATTATCATCATTCCGATTATGTCGGCGGTATGAAAGAGACTACACTGAGACAGATGTTAGCAAAGAAACCAGAGAGAGTAATTGAACTTGCAGTAAAGGGTATGCTTCCAAAGGGACCTTTAGGAAGACAGATGTATACAAAACTTCATGTATATGCCGGACCAGAGCATAAGCAGCAGGCTCAGAAACCGGAAGTATTAACATTCTAGAGACGGAAAGGAGGAAATTACAGTGGCAAGTGCAAAGTTTTACGGAACAGGTAGAAGAAAGAAGAGTATTGCAAGAGTATATTTAGTACCTGGTAATGGGAATATTACAATAAATAAAAGAAATATTGAAGAGTATTTTGGTCTTGAAACGTTAAAGGTAATTGTTCGTCAGCCATTAGTTTTAACGGAGACAGGAGATAAATTTGATGTAATTGTAACGGTTCGTGGCGGTGGATTTACCGGACAGGCAGGTGCGATAAGACATGGAATTTCCAGGGCATTGCTGCAGGCAGATGCAGATTATCGTCCGGTATTAAAGAAGGCAGGATTTTTAACTAGAGATCCAAGAATGAAGGAAAGAAAAAAGTACGGTTTAAAGGCAGCTCGCCGTGCACCTCAGTTTTCAAAACGATAATGATACAACAATTAATGAGGTTAGTAAAACCCTTGAAAATCAAGTATTTTCAAGGGCTTTCTTTATGTATACAGGCATCTAAGTGTAGTATACAAACGTAAAAATCTTGTGTTTTGTGTAAGAGTTTTGTATAATATGGTTATCAGAAAAAAGCAGTATTTTGATAGATAGGGTAGTGTATTAGAACCGGCTGTAAGGTCTGAAATTGTTAATAAGAAATGATAGAAACTCTTTAAAAGTTTTCGTATTTTTAAGGATTTTTTTGTAATGAGAGAGAATAAATTTAGACTTAAAGGAAGGGATAGAGAATATTTGATAAGCGGGGAGAATTGGTATTATCTAGGCAGGAATCATTATTGACAAAATAATTATATAGTAGTAGGATTAGGGAAGAAAATAAAATAAAGAGTAAGGGAGTAGTTATTATGCAGAAGAGTAAGACGGAAAAAAAGTTTTCTTTTAGTGTAAAGCATGCAGACTCTATTCAAAAAAAGATACAGTTTACTATGGTGCAGGTAGTGACAATTGCGATGATTATTTTAGGCATTGTTGCTTGTGTTTTGAATTTTTACAGTACATATGATATGTTAAAAACGACTATGAATGAGGTTTCTCATCTTGTAGCAGATAGGGTAGAATGGGAGATTACTTCTTACAAAAATATTGTGCAGGAATTGGGTTGTGTTGCCAGATTTTCAAGTGATGATTATACAATTGAAGAGAAACAGGAGATTATCTCGCAGAAGGTAGAAGGATATGGTTTTATTCGAGGAAGGTTATTAGATACTCAGGGAATTGCAGAAATTGACGGGACAGATTTTAGTGATCGGGACTTTTTTCAGCATGCGATAAAAGGAGAGGTATATTTTTCAAACCCTACTGTATCGCCTACGGATGGAATGGTTCGTTTGTATGCTGCCTCACCAGTATGGGAGAATGGTATATCGGGTACAACGATTAAAGGGGTTATTATGGTTGTGCTGCCGCTGGACTTGTTAAATGATATTGCAAAGGATATTGAGATTAGTAAAAACTCAAGTTGTTATATTTTAAACCGGGAAGGTACGACGATTGCACATACATTAATTGAACGGGTAGAAATAGCAGAAAATACAATTCAAGATGCAAAAACCGATTCTTCTTTAAGAAAAATTGCAAGTTTAGAGGAAAATATGCTTGCCGGAAAAAGCGGGTTTGGATTTTATACTTATGGTGGTACTATGAAAATGATGTCCTATGCCCCAATTAAGAATACAGACGGATGGAGTGTAGCAGTAAATGCTCCTGTTTTAGATTTTTTTGGAAAGCTGATTCTTAGTATAGTGGGTATGATTATAATTGTAATTGCTACGATTGGAGTGGCTTCTTTTATAGCAATTAAAACAGGAAAGGCAATTGGAGAGCCAATTCGGATTTGTGCAGAACGATTAAATCGGATATTAGAAGGAGATTTGCAGTCTGAGATCCCGATAATTGATACAAAGGATGAGATTGCTGTTCTTGCAAATACAACGAGAGGGATTGTAGAAGGACTGAAAGCGATTATTGGAGATATTAAATATTTGTTATCAAGTATGGCTGAGGGAGATTTTTCTATTCATACAAGGGTAGAAGAACAGTATGTTGGAGACTTTGAAGAGATTTTATTATCTATGCGAAGGATTAACAGTTCTTTAAATGAAACGTTGTTGTCGATTCGAGAGGCTGCGGATCAGGTTTCAGCAGGAAGTGATCAGATGGCAGAAGGTGCACAAAGTCTTGCGGAAGGTGCAACGGATCAGGCTGGTGCCGTACAGGAACTGCTTGCTACGATTAGTGATACAACTGCTAAGGTAGAACAAAATGCAGAAGAGGCAGAAGAAGCCAGCAAAGAGGCAATGCAGATTGAAAAATCCGCACAGGATAGTACTAAGAATATGCAGGAAGTTACGAATGCAATGGAGCGGATTAGTAATGCATCAAAAGAGATTGAAAATATTATTTTAACGATTGAAAATATTGCGTCTCAGACAAATTTACTTTCTTTAAATGCTTCGATTGAAGCTGCAAGAGCAGGAGAGGCAGGAAGAGGTTTTGCGGTTGTGGCAGGTGAAATTGGACAGTTGGCAAATGAGAGTGCAAAAGCAGTAGAAGATACAAGAAAATTAATTGGTACAGCATTATCGGAAGTATCAGCTGGAAATGGAATTGTAGAAAATACGGTTGCAGTGCTGATGGATGTAATTAATGGCATTGAAGAAATTGTACAGTCAATTGAAGGAGTAGCAGAATCTTCAAAACAGCAGTCAGTTGCAATGGAAGAGATTAATAAAGGAATTGAACAAATTTCTGTTGTAGTAGAGGCGAATTCTGCTACAGCGGAGGAATCCTCTGCTACCAGTGAAGAACTTTCTGCCCAGGCTGCCCAGTTAAAGGAACAGGTAGAACGGTTTAAATTTCGAAATAGCTAAAAAGTGAAAAAAGCAGTTTGATAAAAAGTCGGAGTTAATGACTTCGGCTTTTTATTATGCACAAGAGTATCTCAAGGAAGGGGGCATTTTTTCTGATTTCATTTTTCCATTCCTATACATAAGGACAAACAGTTTCATCATAGGGTATATTATAAAGTACAAAATAGAAGGAGAAAATAGATGGACTTGTTATCATTAACGGCTGCTGATTTAGATGCAATGCGGGCGGTTGAATTGGAAACAGTAGATCGAGATACGCTTCGGGATATACAGGATGTAAAAGTCAATATGGAACTGCCAAAGGAGGAACGAATCATAGACTATATCCGCCAGATTGGAAACCCGTATTGCTATCGTTATGGAAAATATACGATAAAAGTCAGTTTTTCTGATACAGATGCTACATTAGAAGATAGACTGCTTTCTTATTTTCGCATAACGGATTGTAAATTCTAAAGAACTGGTATGCGAAACTGGCGGAGGAAATAGAGGGGAGGACGCCAGAGTGGGAAAACGATCCCTTCCCGCTGTTCCGCTCTCCGAAAAGTAAGAAAATCTAATGTCTCTGAATCTAGGTGCATCCAGCCGGACGGATCGGGGTGCAATTCGCCCGTACAGCGGGCTAAACACACCC
>CAJUEI010000104.1 GCA_910585255.1 uncultured Lachnospiraceae bacterium | reverse complement strand
CTATCAGTTATTGCCATGGTATGATTCAGCAGCTGCGAAAGGGATATGATACTTTGCTTATAGGAGGCGGTGCAGGAATTTCACAGGGGCAGCGGCAGCTTCTTTCTATTGCAAGAGCCTTTCTTGCCGATCCAAAAATATTGATTTTAGATGAAGCAACTTCCAGTGTCGATACACGGACAGAAAAACATATTCAAGATGCTATGGTAAATTTAATGAAAGACCGAACCAGTCTGATTATTGCTCATCGAATTTCTACTATACAGGATGCAGACTGTATTGTTGTAATGGATAATGGACATATTTCAGAAATGGGAACACATCAGGAGCTAATGCTGAAAAAGGGAACCTATTATGAACTTTATATGACACAATTTGCCGGAAATCTTACATAAAAAATAATTGGAATCGTTTTATTGTTCCTATTAAGGGTTGATTTCTTTTGCTGTTCTGGTAAAATAACACTATTAGCATTTATATTAAAATAAAAAAATTTTAAATTAATCTAAAAGAAAGGAAAAAATATGCGGAATATCTCAGTAAAAGAAATTACGAAAAATATAAAAGAAATGTGTATAGAAGCAAATTATTTTTTATCAGATGATATGAAAGAAGCATTTTATCGTGCCAAAGAAAAAGAAGAATCTCCCTTAGGAAAACAAATTTTAGAACAATTAGATAAAAATCTTCAAATTGCAGAAAGTGATACGATTCCTATCTGTCAAGATACCGGTATGGCAGTTATTTTTGTAACAGTAGGGCAAGAGGTGCATATAGAAGGGGGAAGTTTAACCGAGGCGATACAGGAAGGAGTTCGTCAGGGATATACAGAAGGATATCTGCGAAAATCTGTTGTTCGTGATCCGATTTATCGGGAAAATACAAATGATAATACTCCTGCAGTAATTCATTATAATATAACAGAAGGAGAGCAAATTAATATTACTGTAGCACCCAAGGGATTTGGCAGTGAAAATATGAGCCGTGTTTTTATGTTAAAGCCTGCAGACGGAATTGAAGGAGTAAAGGATGCTATTCTTACTGCAGTTAAAGATGCAGGGCCAAATGCATGTCCTCCTATGGTAATAGGAGTTGGAATCGGCGGAACTTTTGAAAAATGTGCTCTTATGGCAAAAGAAGCATTGACCCGCAATCTGCAGAAAAAGGCAGCAGAGCCTTATATTCAGGAATTGGAAGAAGAGATGCTAGAACGAATCAATCAGCTTGGAATCGGACCTGGAGGATTAGGAGGCAGACAAACTGCATTAGCCGTTAATATCAATACTTATCCTACACATATTGCCGGACTTCCTGTAGCAGTTAATATCTGCTGCCATGTAAATCGACATGTCTCTCGAATCATATAAAAAATCATACTTCACACCATATCTGATAATTTTTGATTATGGTGTGAAGTGAAATAAAAATTTAACTTGAAAAATTTATATTCCATATTCTATCATAACGATAAAACGTTAAGATTATTCCAATAAAGATACTATTTACCGTAATACTGCTGACTCCTTCTGATATAATGGGAAAATTGCAAAACCAACCTAATTGAAAACCAAAATTTCCTGCCAAATACAATATAAACTGCAATATTAGACAGAAAAAACAGGAAGATGCTAATAGACGATTGGTTTTATTATTAATTTTACAAATAGTATCCCATAAAATAATATATAATCCAAACACTATACCTAGTAATAACAATGCTGGAAAAATGCCATATTTTAAAATCCAGTATGTCACTCGATAGTCAATTTGATAATATTTAGGCAAACTATCTTCCCATATTGTCTGTTCTTCTGTATTTAAAACTAGATCAGCGGTTCCCCAATTTGTTGCTTTTTTCAGCAAAGATTGAACTAAAATACTATCCTCTGAATTATTATTTTCTAATTTGGCATTTTGATAAATGGTAATTTCGGAATAAATAAAAGGAGTATAAAAAAAGCAGAAAATTCCTAATACCAGAGAAATTTTTATCCATTTTCTTCTTTTATCATTTCCATCAAAATATAACAAAAAAATAATAAAACTAATTGTTAATATAATAACTGCACTAAGTGCATAACTTCCTAAAATTTGTCTATCTAAAAAACATACCATAGTAAAAAAACAAATACTTTTATACGAATTTTTTATTTCCTTTTTTATATTTAGTTCGTAAAAAACAAGAAGTAAGATTGTTAATAAGGATAATGCATATAGGGCAGTATAACAATAATTAATCAGAATATAACAGGGGTATAAAAAATTTCCTTCTCTATAAAATACACGAAAAAGAGCCATTATTCCCCAAGCACTTCCATATATTCCCCAGATAAAAAAAAGAAATGTTCGAATAAAATTTATATATTTAAAAATAATGGTTCCTGAGTAGATAATAAATAATAATAAAAGCCCCCCATAAATAAGAAATAAAAATTTCTTCTGACAAAAAAGATGAAAGATTCCATACGGCTTAATCACTCGGATCATTCCTAACACAGCAATTAGAAAAGAAATGCCTATTATAAAAAGCGGAAAAAACGGATTTCTTTTTTGATATGTTTGGTTTAATTCTTTTCCTATAGAAGAGGCATTACCCATAGATTTTACAGCAAAATTCCATGCTTCTTCTTCCTGTATACCATTTTCCATATAATAAAAAGCCGCATCTTCTATATGCCAGTAAAGCTCTAATAATATTTTTTCATGTACTTCTTTCGCTTTTATTTCTTTTTGTACCGCCCGTAAAAAATCTTGTACATAATGATTTGAAATCTCTTCTATCTTCATTCTCTCACCTCCCTAAGTACACTATTTACTGCATTTTGGTATAATTCCCATTCTGCTTTCTTCTCTTTAAATAATTTTTTTCCCTGTTTTGTAATTCGATAATATTTTCTTATTTTCCCTGTGTCTGCCTGCATCTGAAAGCTTTCAATCGCTCCCTGTGTCTCTAATGAATGAAGAATCGGATATAAGGTTCCTTCCTTTAGAGAAAATGTATGATTGCTGCGAGTTTCTAATTCTTTTATTAGCTGATAACCATACTGTTCTTTTTCACTAATCAATTGCAAAATCAATAAACTAGAATTCAAAGCTATTAATTTTTTATCCAAAATATAACCTCCCTTATTCCTAAAACTATTTTTATTTATACATAGAAATCCTATGCATAGATTATACATAGAATATCTATGTATGTCAATCTGTTTTTAGTCAAATCGGATATTCGCAATCTGCTTCGCTACTTGCTCATAACCTCATAGCTGCTATCGCAGCTTTTCAGTGGGAATCTGCACTCCCACTGAAACAAGGAAGTCCCAACCCACCGTTTTCGCCTTGGCGGCTTAGAAATGGTGGACTTCCTTGATGAGGTTAAATTTCTAAATTATATAATAATTATATTTTTTATTGACATTACTACTTCTATGTAGTAAAATATTTTTACTAGAATTTTTTCACTATTAAAAACTAAAGTCGAATAATACAAAATATTTTTTAAAGGAATAGTGATTTATGAATATTATTTTATCAATGTTCTTCTCTGGTAATATAGCATTTTTACTATTTATTTTAATTGAAAAAATATACAAATATTTATTTTCGCAAAAGTTTAAATATACTATATTAAAATTTTCATTATTTTTATATATCACCCCTTTAGGATATATAAAAACTTATTTGGAAAGAAAATATTATATTTTTAATAAAAATCATAATATCATTAATTTTTTTATAGATGGTAATAAACCTTATATCATTATTTCTTCAGGGAAGTCTTTTTATAATACTGCTTTTAAAATAGAATTGGGTACTTTCATTATTTGGATTTGTTTTGCCTCCCTAATTTTTATTTATTATCTATTTACCTTTACTAAAACAAAAAAATATATATTTTGTATGGCTCATCTAGTTACTTCTCCATATATTTTAGATATTCGTGATAAATATCTAAATAAATTACATATTAAGCAGAATATATATATTTATCAAATAAATCAAAATATTTCTCCTTTTACTATAGGATTTTTCCGTCCCATCATTGTAATACCTGAAATAGAAAATTCTTCTGAATTAGATCTTATCCTTTATCATGAACTATGTCATATCAAAAGAAAAGATGGATATATTTTATTTTTTCGTTTACTTATTACCGGAATTTATTGGTTTAATCCCTTGAATTTCTTACTAAATTCTTATTTAAGTAAAACTTGCGAATTGGCATGTGATGAGTTAGTTATAAAAGATTCTAACTTAACTACACGAAAAAAATATGCTAACCTAATTATTAAATTGTCTACATACGACAATATTTCAACCCAAAAAACAACACTTTCTTTCAATAATAATTATAAAATAATATCAGAAAGGATTCAATTTATTATGAAACTAACAAATTCAAAATCTTATTTGGCAGTTTTCTTTTTTACTGTACTTATTTCTTGTAGTATGATGCCTATTTTAGCATATGAACCTGTACAAAAATTTGAAACCGAAGCAGAAATCTATATTCCTTCTACAGATGAATTTATTGCTTATAATTCTGAAAAAAATTCTTTTATCGTAGAAGATAAAATAAAAATTTTCTATGAAAAACAATTTACTGATTTAGATGGAAATATATATAATGTAGATATCCCTACCAGTATAAATAATTGCGAACACACTTTTCTAGATGGTGTTTTCAGCACTCATCAAAAAAATACAACCGGTGGTTGTACCATTATTAATTATGCTTCTCAAATATGTACGAAATGTAATTATTTAAAAATAAATAACTTTCTTAGTAAAACAGAATATGCTACATGTCCTCATTAATCGGACTATAATAATTTAAAATAATTCAATAGTTACACAATGTATAAATGACATTTTATGCATTGTGTAAAAGAAAATCACCATATTCGATGCGACTTGACCTATTTTCTATGTAAATAATTCAAACAAGAAGAATTGTAAAAGTTTAAATAAAAAAGTCAGAATTCATATGTTATTTAGAATTTTAGAATTACCTATTTAAAGTAATTATAAAAAAGGAGAGAGAAATTATGGATTTTTTTCTTTCAGAAACAGAACAAATTATATTGGATCTACTATGGCAAAATCAACGTTGGATGCAAGGCGTAGAATTTTGGGAATATTTTAATAAAAATATAAAATCCAGTAAACGCCAGACAATAAACACTTACTTAACTCGAATGGTAGAAAAAGGACTTCTTGTTAAAAACGGAAAAAAATATATGTATACTTATACAAAAAAAGAGTGGGAAGAAAAAAAAGCAAATGAAATATTAAATACTATGTATGAAGGATCCCTGAAGAAATTTATAACAGCTTTAACTGGAAATAAAAAAATTAACAAAAAAGAAGCTGAAAGCTTAAAAAATTACTTAAATCAATTTAATGATGATGATCCCTCTTTATAAAAAATTAACCATCACTATAATCGTTATTTTTCTTTTATAGTGATGGTTTTTCAGCATCTCTTATTCGCTCCATATTCCTGTTTCATCGATATAATATCCATCTGGTGTAATGGCATTAACAACACATATATTTCCATTTACGTAAATCCATTTTCCATCTTCTATAGATAGCCAACCTACATTATTTGCTAAACTTCCATCTGGATAAAAATAGTGTAATACTCCCGTTTCTTTATTATAAAAAATACCTGTTATCATATATCCATTTTCATTAAAAAAATACCAGTTGTTATTAATATACTCAAATTCAGATATTGGATATGTTCCATCTACTCGCTTATATTTTTTTCCTATTTGATCTTCTTTCCATTCTCCTTCACATCCCTTATAATTCGCTTTTGCATCCCATATACCATTTTTATCTACATAATAAGCAATTACATTTGGAGTAGTACCTATTTTTTCTACAATCCATTCATCCTTCAACATAACACCATTTTTACCAAGATAGTAATTTTCTACCCAGTCATCTTGAATCATATATCCTGTTACTTCATCAAAATAATACCATTCTTGATTAATTTCTTTCCATCCCCGTATATACTCTTTATTTTCCAACTCATAAACATATTTTTTTTCTTGATAAAAACCATTATTTATATCTATTGTTTTCCAGGTTCCATTTTCATCAGCTAAAACTCTATTCCAACTAACTGCTAAAATTACAGTAATTATAATAATTATTTTTTTTCTATTCATTTATACATTCTCCTATATAATAAAATGTGATAGAACTAATAAATACCATTTCTTATTCATTCTATCACATTTTCTAATTACTTTCTATACAGTTCATTATTTTTATCTCCAATAAGTTCCATATTTTTTCGTTACAGACCAATAAGTTCTTGTTGAAACTATAATTCCTTTTCTACTATTTGCTGCATGAACAATACAATCATCTGTTCCATTAATTGTACCCACATAAAAAGCTACATGATCTACATCATTTCCATTTTCACAATAAAATACTAAATCACCTGGTTTTAAACTACTACTTGAGATTTTTTTCGAACTAGAATACTGCAGTGAAGCTCTTCGCTCTATATCATACCCATACATTTTATGAATCAAATATACATATCCAGAACAATCAGTCCCATTTGTTAAACTATTTTCACCATATACATATGGATTTCCTACATATTTTAATGCTTCAGAAATCATTCTTGTACCATCATCATCAACATATTTTCCATTTGAACCAAAATAATAATATGTATCATCAATAGAAATCCAATTTTTTTGCATTTCACCGCTGCTATTAAAATAATAAGTACTTCCATTCAGTCACCATTGCACCAGAATTATCACAATAATAACGTTCTCCTGCATCATTAACCCATCCTGTCACCATCCATCCTTCATTATCAAAATAATACCATTGTTCTCCAATAAGTTCCCAGCCATTAGTAGTATAACTACCATCACTATGTTTATACCACCATCTTCCATCTGATGATTCAATCCATTGTCCAGATATCCTTGTCTGTATTTTATTTAATGCTGACTTAGGAACATTATTTTCTTTATCATCAGGAATAATATTAATTTCATCCCAGTCAATATTTAATTCATCATCTTTATTAATATCAAAATATTGATTTTCATTATTTTCTTGTATATCTGTTATTAATAATTCTGAATTTCCTTTTATATTATTAGCTGAAAGAGGAGTTACAAAAAAACTAACTATCGTTCCCATTATTATTATAGAACTTCTAATTTTTGTTATTTTCATAAATAGTATCCTTTCATTGTACAATTTTTGTATTAAATTATAACAATTTTATCCATTCTTTAATACTAGCTTCTATTTTTTATTGAAATAGACCTAAATTAGCTGCATATTTATACATTCAATGGAATCACTCTCTTTAACTTTATAATTGAATTACTACTATTTGTCTTAATATTGTTATACCACTATTTAAATTCAATGTCAATAATTTCCAATATTTTTTTACTACTTTTATGTAGTAATTTTTATAAGGTTAGAACAATTAATAATTCCATTTATTCTAAATTTATTTTTTCAGATACTTCTAAAAAATATATTTATATCCCTTAAAAAATAACTTTACATAAAACTTCACTTATGATAATATAAATCAAATATTTAATAATTAATTAAATTATTTAAGGGGGTATCTATGAAGTACATAACTCTAACTGCTTCAGAAACATTAGTTATGAAATGCATCTGGAGTACTGCTCGAGAGCTTTCTCTAGCAGATATTTTCGAAATGGTAAACAAACAATATCGTAAAAATTGGAAATACCAAACGGTATCTACCTTTCTTGCCAAATTAGTTCAGAAAAGATTTGTCTGTACCCGAAGAGAAGGGCACCGTATCCTCTATCAAGTTTTAATTACAGAAGCAGATTATTGTGCAGAACAAGCACTTGAGTTTATTAATTTTTGGAATAAAGGCTCTGTCAGCCAATTTGTTTTATCCCTTTGTAAAGAAAGAAAACTTACTAAACAAGAATTAAAAGAATTAAAAATCATACTAGCAGAATCAGAATCATAAAATTTTCTCAAAGTTAAAGCTGGAATCAAAATACCCTTTCCATCTGCATCTTGATTCCAGCAAACAAATCTTTTTTATACCATCTCTTCTTCTGTTTTCTTCTCTTTTTGGTCCTCCGTCCCCTCTAATTTCTGCAGTTCTTCTTCTACAATCCGGCTTTGCACTTTAGCTACACTGGCAACCTTTACATTCTCATCCAGATTCATTAATTTTACTCCAGAAGCATTTCGTCCAAGCCGTGATATCGTTTCAACCCCCATTCGGATAATAATACCTTCTGTCGTAATCAGCATTACTTCGTATCCATGAAATACCGCTTTCATACCAACTACATTTCCTGTCTTATCGTTAATTTTATAACAGCGAATCCCCTTTCCGCCTCTACGCTGTACGGTAAATTCTTTTAATGCAGTCAATTTGCCAAGCCCGTTTTCTGATACAAATAAGAAATAATCTCCCTGTATATCGGTCTGCATCCCTATTACTTCATCTCCATCCTTTAGATTCATTCCAATCACTCCCATTGAATTTCTTCCGGTAGGACGTACATCTTTTTCATTAAACCGAATACACTGTCCCTGCTTTGTGGCCAAAAAGATATCATTTTGATTATTTGTCACCTTTACTTCAATTAATTCGTCTCCTTCCCGAAGATTAATTGCCTGGAGACCGGTTTTACGAATATTAGCATATTCTTTAATCAGCGTTTTCTTTACAATTCCATATTTGGTCGTCATAAACAGATACTCATTCGGACGATAATCTTTTATGGAAATTACGGCTGTAATCTTTTCCTCTGGAGAGAGCTGCAAAAGATTAATAATCGCAGTTCCTCTTGCTGTCCGGCTTGCTTCCGGTATCTCATAAGCCTTTAATCGATAAGCCTTCCCGCTGTTTGTAAAGAACATCAGATAGTGATGTGTTTTGGTCAGGAGCATATCCTCAATAAAATCCTCTTCTAGTGTATGCATCCCTTTAATTCCTTTTCCTCCGCGATTCTGACTTTTAAAGTTATCCATTGTCATCCGTTTAATATATCCGATATTTGTCATTGTAATAATCGTATTTTCATTTGGAATCATATCCTCTATCGAAATATCCGATTCATCATATCCAATCGAAGTTCTTCTGTCATCTCCATACTTATCCGAGATTAAAAGCAATTCTTCCCGGATTACAGAAAGCAATTTTTTCTCATCTGCCAAAATTGCCTGAAGTACTGCAATTCTCTCTTGCAGTTCCCGAAGTTCCTGTTCTAATTTTTCCCGTTCCAATCCCGTTAAAGCACGAATCCGCATATCAACAATTGCCTGTGCCTGTGCATCTGACAGTGTAAAACGCTCCATTAAATGTCCCTTTGCTTCTTGTGCTGTACGAGAATTTCTGACAATTTGAATCACTTCATCAATGTGATCTAATGCAATCAGAAGTCCCTCTAAAATATGTGCCCGCTCCTGTGCTTTATTTAGTTCATATCGTGTCCGTCTGGTAACGACTTCCTCCTGATGTTTTAGATATAATTTCAGCATCTCCAAGAGATTCAGTACCTTCGGCTGCTTCCCTACCAAAGCGATCATAATAACACCATACGTATCCTGCAGTTGGGTATGTTTAAATAACTGATTTAAAAGTACATTTGCATTGACATCCCGCCGAAGCTCAATGGCAATCCGCATCCCGGAGCGATCAGATTCATCTCGAATTTCTGTAATTCCATCCACTCGTTTTTCCTTTACCAAATCTGCAATTTTCTCGATTAATTTTGCTTTATTGACCATATAGGGTAATTCTGTTACTACAATCCTTGTCTTTCCATTTGGCATGGCTTCCATGTTGGTAACAGCCCGCACCCGAATTTTTCCACGTCCGGTACGGTAAGCTTCCTCAATTCCGCTGGTTCCAAGGATCATAGCTCCAGTAGGAAAGTCTGGTCCTTTAATCGCTTCTAATACCTCCTCTATTTCGGTATCTCGATCTTCTAATACCCGGTTATCGATAATTTTCACTACAGCCTGAATCACTTCCCGCAGATTATGTGGAGGAATATTGGTAGCCATCCCAACAGCAATTCCGGTTGTCCCATTTACCAACAGATTGGGAAAACGAGAGGGCAGTACCACGGGTTCTTTCTCTGTCTCGTCAAAATTTGGCTCAAAGTCTACCGTATCTTTTCCAATATCTGCCAATATCTCCATAGAAATTCGGCTTAATCTAGCCTCTGTATACCGCATAGCCGCTGCCCCATCTCCGTCTACAGAACCAAAGTTTCCATGCCCGTCTACCAAAGGATAGCGAGTTGACCACTCCTGAGCTAAATTTACCAAAGCACCATAAATTGAACTGTCACCATGAGGATGATATTTACCCATGGTATCACCTACGATACGGGCACATTTTCTATGAGGCTTATCCGGTCCGTTATTTAATTCAATCATAGAGTAAAGAACTCTTCTCTGTACAGGCTTCAACCCGTCCCTAACATCAGGAAGTGCTCTTTGGGCGATAACACTCATGGCATAATCAATATAAGAGTCCTCCATTGTCTCTTTTAAATCGACATCATGAATCTTATCAAAAATCGTTTCATCCATTTATCTTTTCCTCCAGTTATAAAATTCTAATCAAACAAAGATAGTAAACAGCCATTCTAACTTCTTTTTAAACATCTAAATTCTTTACATACTTAGCATTTGTTTCAATAAACTCCCGCCGAGGCTCTACCTGATCTCCCATAAGCGTAGTAAAAGTTAAATCCAGCTCTGAGGCTGATTCTGCATCCATATTGACTCGTTTTAACACCCGCTTCTGAGGATCCATTGTAGTATCCCAAAGCTGTTCTGCATCCATTTCCCCCAGCCCTTTATACCGCTGAATCTTATTGCTGCTGTCACGTCCTACCTCTTTTAAAATCTGATCTAGCTCCTCATCGCTATAGGCATACCAGACCTTCTTATTTCGCTCTAGTTTAAAAAGAGGCGGCTGTGCGAGATAAACATGCCCCGCACGAATTAAGTCTGGCATAAAGCGATATAGGAACGTTAGAAGCAGGGTAGAGATATGTGCTCCATCTACATCCGCATCTGTCATAATGATAATCTTATGATAACGCAGCTTGCTAATATCAAAATCCTCATGAATTCCCGTTCCAAAGGCAGTTATCATAGCTTTAATCTCTGCATTGCCAAGAATTTTATCCAGTCGTGCTTTTTCAACATTTAAAATTTTTCCACGCAGAGGCAGAATTGCCTGTGTATTTCGAGACCGTGCCGTTTTAGCCGACCCCCCTGCCGAATCTCCCTCTACAATGTAGATTTCACAATTTTTCGGGTCTTTATCCGAACAATCCGCCAGTTTTCCAGGCAGTGCCATTCCGTCTAATGCCGTCTTTCTCCTTGTTAAATCCCGTGCCTTTCGGGCTGCTTCCCGTGCCCGCTGTGCCAGAATAGACTTCTCTAAGATCAGCTTCGCTACAGCCGGATTCTGCTCCAAAAAGTAAGTCAGCTGTTCGGATACTACATTGTCAACCGCTCCCCGTGCTTCACTGTTTCCCAATTTCTGCTTTGTCTGTCCTTCAAACTGAGGCTCTTCAATTTTCACACTGATAATAGTGGTGAGTCCTTCCCGAATATCTTCTCCAGAGAGATTCGGCTCACTTTCTTTTAACATCTTATTTTTGCGTGCATAATCGTTAAATGTCTTTGTCAGTGCATTTCGAAATCCTATCAGATGTGTTCCGCCCTCCGGTGTAATAATATTATTTACAAAACTATAACAATTTTCTGTAAAGCCGTTATTATGCTGCATTGCCACTTCTACACAGACATTCTCACGCATTCCCTCGCAGTAGATTACATTTTCATACAATACTTCACTGCTGTGGTTTAAATAGGTTACAAATTCACGGATTCCCCCTTCATAGTGAAACGTTTCTTCTTTCTTTTCTTCCCGTTCGTCCCGAAGGATAATCCGAAGGTTTTTTGTTAAAAAAGCAGTCTCTCTTAATCTTGTCTTTAACAGTTCATACTTATATACGGTTTCTTCAAACACCTGCCGATCTGGCAGAAATGTTACCATTGTACCTGTCTTTTTAAGAGGACAAGTTCCGATTATTTTTAACGGATAAGCTACTTTTCCGCGTTCATATCTCTGTTTATAAATTTTTCCACTCTGACAGACCGTAACTTCCATCCACTCTGACAGTGCATTTACAACGGAGGCACCTACTCCATGAAGCCCTCCTGACACTTTATATCCGCCGCCGCCAAATTTACCGCCTGCATGCAGTACCGTGTAGACAACCTCAATAGCAGGAACCCCTGCCTTAGGATGAATATCAACCGGAACCCC
>CAJUEI010000103.1 GCA_910585255.1 uncultured Lachnospiraceae bacterium | reverse complement strand
TCGTAAAATAAAGATTTTCTTTCAATTCTGACCAGAATTTTGACGGCTAAAATAAAAAATGAAAAAGAATTTCATAAAGTTGCAGTCCTTACGCCTGTCTCAATAGAATAGTCCTCGCTGGGGCCGTTTGCACTAAGGCTTCCTCGCAGCGGACACATAAGGCACGAAAAGACCGTGCCTAAGTGCCGGCGGGAAGCAATACCCCTGCGAGGACTATTCTATTGAGACAAGCTGTTTCTCCCAACGAAAGAATTCCTTCCTTTACACTTTCAACAATCCAAAATAAGAAATTTTTATTTTATCATAATCAACTTTTTATCCTATTATAATCAAGCTTTTATCCTATCAAACCTTTATTCTATTAATCCTTCCTCTGCCATTTATTCTATCCTGTAGACTAACGCAAAATAACCGTTTCGGCTGAGAAAAACAGCTTGCCGGATTAGGAAAATCTTCACAGGGGTATTGCTTCCCGCCGGCACTTAGATGCTGTCTTTTAGCATCTTATGTGCCCGCTGCGAGGAAGCCTTAGTGCAAACGGCCCCAGTGAAGAATTTCCTAATCCGGCAAGCGTCCTCCCCACTCCCACATTTCTTTATTCTGACGGCTTATTTGACGGCGTAAAAAATTCCATTAAAAAAAGGCTTCCTTTTCTCAAAATAAAATTCCAAGAAAATAAGCCTTTTTTATTTATTCTACTTTACTTTTTTTATACAAACTATCCGACAAAATCCCTCTCTTTTCCCATTACATTTCCACTAAAAAATATTCACTCTTGACAAATCCCGCAATTAAGGCTATGATTGCAGACAGAGATAAAAACTATCTCATTTTCACAGAGTAGATTACTCTACGAAAACCCTGCATCTTCTTATACCAATCTTATATCCCCTCAATCGCTTTCCCAATATCCTTCCGACAATATTTATTTTCAAAATTCACCCATTCTACAGCCTGATATGCATTTGCCCGAGCCGTTTTCAAATCCTCTCCTTTTGCTGTCACTCCAAGCACACGCCCCCCATTCGTCACAATCCGCCCTTCCGAATCAAACTTCGTCCCAGCATGAAACGCATAATACCCCTCCTGCTTTTCAAACGCTTCTAATCCTTCCACGACAAATCCCTTTTCATACTTCACCGGATACCCATCCGAAGCCAATACCACACAAACCGCAGCATTATCTTCAAATTCCAATTCTATCTCAGAAAGCTTTCCATCTACACAAGCCTCCATTACGGTTATCAGATCATTTTTCATCCGAGGCAGTACCACCTGTGTCTCTGGATCTCCAAAACGGGCATTATACTCCAACACACGAGGTCCTTTCTCCGTCAGCATTAATCCAAAGAAAATAATTCCCTGAAAAGGTCTCCCCTCTGCCTTCATCGCATCTACTGTAGGCTGATAGATATACTTTCTGCAAAACGCATCTACCTCCTCCGTATAGAATGGACTAGGCGAAAAAGTCCCCATTCCTCCGGTATTCAATCCCCGATCCCCGTCTTTTGCCCTTTTATGATCCTGTGCAGACGTCATAATCCGAATCGTACTGCCATCTACAAAAGAAAGCACCGATACCTCCGGTCCGGTAATAAACTCCTCTATTACCAACTGATTTCCTGCCGCTCCAAACTGCTTGTCCAGCATAATGGTCTTTACTCCGGCACGTGCCTCTTCCAAATTGGTGCAGATTAACACTCCCTTTCCTAACGCCAGCCCGTCTGCCTTTAGTACAATCGGATAGGAAGCCGTTTCTAAATAGGTGAAAGCCGCATCTGCCGAATCAAAGATTCTATAATCTGCCGTAGGAATCTGATATTTCTTCATTAAATCTTTTGAAAATGCCTTCGATCCCTCTAAAATCGCTGCATTTTTTCTAGGGCCAAATACCCGCAGTCCCTCTGCTTCAAAGACATCTACAATCCCGCCTACCAGCGGATCGTCCATACCGATAATCGTAAAATCAATCTGCTTTTCTTTTGCAAAAGCAGCTAAGCGGTCAAATTCCATTGCTCCGATCGCTACACATTCGGCATACTCTGCAATTCCTGCATTTCCCGGTGCACAGTAAATCTTTTCTACCCGCTTACTCTGTGCCACCTTCCAGGCAATCGCATGTTCTCTTCCGCCACTTCCAACGATTAAAACTTTCATGTTCTCTCTCCTATCTTTAATGTTCCATTTGCAGCCATCGCAATGACCTGCGGCAATATCTTCCACTCTGCTTCTTCCATTACCCGCTTCTGTAATGTCTCTGGTGTATCTTTGTCCTGTACTTCCACTGCCTTCTGCATCAGTATTTCTCCGGTATCGGTTCCCTCATCGACAAAGTGTACCGTTGCTCCGGTTATCTTGACTCCTCGTTCTAATGCTGCCTGATGTACCCGCAGTCCATAATAGCCTACTCCGCAGAAAGACGGAATCAAAGACGGGTGGATATTTATAATCCGTCTTTGATATTTTTGTACCATTGGGGCAGGAATTGCCACCAAAAATCCGGCCAATACAATCAGATCCGGATCGATTCGATCTACGGTTTCCATAAAAGCTTGGTAGAACAGATCCCTTGTGGGATAGTCCTTTGGAGATACGCAGACAGCCGGTATTCCATGATTTTTTGCCCGCTCCAAAGCAAATGCCTTCCGATTGTTGCTGAGCACTCCGACTATCTCTGTATCTGGTATGATTCCGTTTGCTATATTGTCAATAATTGCCTGAAGATTGGTTCCGCCCCCGGAAACCAATACGCATAATTTTAACATAAGACAACTCCTTTTTCTCCTGCCTCAATCTGTCCAAGCACAAAAGCCGTTTCTCCTGCTGCCTTTACCGCTGCAATGGTTCGATCCACATCTTCATCCGCTACGCCAAGCACCATTCCTACTCCCATATTGAAGGTGTTATACATCATCTCTTCTTTTATATCGCCGTCTTTTGAAAGCATCTGGAAAATCGGCGGTACCTGATAACTTCTTTTCTCTACCACTGCCCGAACACCATCCGGCAACATTCTAGGAATATTTTCATAAAATCCGCCGCCGGTAATATGGCTGCATCCCTTTATGGTTACTCCTGCTTCTTTTACGCTCTTTAGTGCCTTAACATAAATTTTTGTAGGAGTAAGCAGAGCCTCTCCCAATGTTGTACCTAAAGAATCATAATAAATATTTAAAGAGGTTTCTGTCATCGTAAAGACCTTGCGAACCAAAGAATAGCCGTTGCTATGTACACCGGAAGAATGAATTCCAATTAAAATATCTCCCGGTTTTAAATTCTTTCCGGTAATCAGCTCTTTTTCATCTACAATTCCAACTGCAAATCCGGCAAGATCATATTCATCCACCGGATAGAATCCTGGCATCTCTGCCGTTTCTCCACCAATTAAAGCCGCACCTGCCATCTTGCAGCCCTCTGCCACTCCGCTTACAATTGTAGCAATCTTCTCTGGTTCATTCCTGCCGCAGGCAATATAATCGAGGAAAAACAATGGTTCCCCTCCGGCACAGGCAATATCATTTACACACATAGCAACACAGTCAATTCCAATGGTATGATGTTGATTTAATAAAAATGCCAGTTTTAGTTTTGTTCCTACGCCGTCTGTCCCGGAAACTAAAGTCGGCTTTTCCATGCCTTTAAACTTTTCCAAAGAAAAAGCACCGGAAAATCCGCCGATTCCGCCTAATACCTCTTCCCGCATCGTTCCCTGCACATGCTTTTTCATCAGCTCTACTGCCTTATAACCTGCTTCAATATCCACTCCTGCCTTTTTGTAATCCATCTTTTCTCCTCCTGAACGATCTTGTTCTCTATTTTAATATAGCAAAACACTACTCAAAAATATCTTTTGCCAAACTTTATCAGGTCATTTGTTTCAGATACTCACGATAGCCAATCTCTTCTAACTTTTCCTTTTTTGTAACAACACTGTCTTTTAGTCCGTCTTTATATTCTTTAATTTTATCTAACAGTTCTGGATTAGAAGTCGCCAAAATCTCTGCTGCAAGCAATCCGGCATTTGCCGCACCATTAATTGCAACAGTAGCGACTGGAATTCCTGACGGCATCTGTACGATGGAATATAAAGAATCGACTCCGCCTAACGTCTTGGTATAAATCGGAACTCCAATTACAGGCAAAGGAAAAATTGCCGCTGCCATTCCTGGAAGATGTGCTGCTCCTCCGGCACCTGCAATAATCACTTTAAATCCCTTGCTCTCTGCAGTTTTTGCATAATGAAAGAAAATATCAGGCATCCTGTGAGCAGAGATAACGGTGACGTCATAACTGATTCCCAATTTATCCAAAATCTCACATGCCTTACACATAACGGGTAAGTCTGAATCACTTCCCATAACTATTCCTACTTCCGGCATACTACATTCCTCTCTTTCTTCCCATTTTTTATCATTACGAATCCATTATCAAAAGAATATTTTTGAGCAGTGTTTTACTATATAGTTTCATTCTATTCTGCTTTCTAATTCTCATTCAATAATTCTGTCCCAGGCAGAACAAATTTTCCATCTGCAATTAACGGCACCTTTGTTCCGTCCTTTCGATAACAGGCAATCTCTCCAATCTCTTCATAAGGAATTGTAATATCCGTATGACAATTAAAATAGGCCTTATCTGGATCGGTTTTTCGAAGTCTGCTAAAAGAATTTTCCTTTGCTATCACTTCTTTTCCGTCAAGATTCCATACCCGAACCTCTTCTTCTCTGCTGTAGCAGGTATCACCAACTGCAAAATGAGGTCCCATTTTTTCCACAATCAAAATCGGCAGTTTTTGTATAATTCCATATTTTTTTGCCATTTCATATGCTGCGGTATTGGTCCCTATTGCAAATTCTCCCATTGGCAGTGTCTCATGTCCCTGCATTACATGCTGTTTAAAATAATTCTGATTTTCCTCTTCTGTCTCAAAATTTTTACAGTGATACTCACAGATACAGCCGTCCTGAAAGTGTACTTCCAAATCGATAAAACGCAGTCCCCGCAAAAATACTTCTTTTACATGAAGCACACCGTTCGTTCCAGAAAGCTCTGGTGAAGTAAATACTTCTCCCAGCGGGATATTGACATCAGCCAGACAGTTTTCAAACCGGGTTTCTTTTTCCCGATTCTGGAGTTTCACCAGATTCACTGTCAGATCGGTTCGGTTTTCTCCTGCTCCGACAATCCGCACATAGTCGCAGTCATCTAATGCCTGAATCAGACACTGCTGTACGTTTTGATAGACCTGTGTATCTAACGTGTTGATTCGAATGGTCTCCTGAAAGATTTCTTCAAAATGTTCGCCGATTTCCGATGTAGGAAATGCAATCATAGTAAAACTGGTTTCTTCCGAAGGAACATAGGATTCTGCAAACTGGTTTGCTTCATTGGAAAAATCAACAAAAAGCTTTTGCTGTTTTTTGGAAAGCTGAACCGCTTCCGGTTTATTAACAGGTGCAAACGGCTTTTCTCCAAACGTTTCAAACACTGCCGGTCCTGCCATCTGCCGAAAACATTCTGCATGTTTCTCATAGACATCCTTTAAGATAGACATCTTCCTCTCATAAAATGCCTTATCATAATAAAGACCTTCATCCTGGCTGTGATCGTAATCATACTGTTTATTTGCCGGAGTTGCTGTATAGCCAAGCCGCTGATTTTTCCGCTTTTCCACACTATGCAGCCCATATCGAAACATAACCGGCTCTAATCCAAGTGCAGCAAATTTCTGAATTGCCCTGCGGATAATCCGTTCATATCCAATCGGAAAATAGAGCTTTACTATCTTTTTCTTGGAAAGATCTTTTTTCGTATTTTCAAATCCCTTTCGATATCCCTCCACAAACGCAGATGCAATTTGATCGATTCCTTCTTCTGAAAGTCCGTTTAAAAACGCTGCTGTTTGAATCTCCACTTCTGTAATATACTCTCCATAAGCAAATAAATATCGTAAGTCTTTTAAATCCCGTTCCATCACAATTTTTTTTGCAAAATCAAAGGAAGGATCAAACCCAGATAAAATCCATTTTTTATAGATGACATCGCTATAATCGCTTAAAAACCAATATACCGCATCAAAGATTTCTTTCTGATTTCCTTCCATCTCAAATAAATTGTAAAGCTCAATTAACAGCTCACAAGCTGATACCACTTCAATAAAACGCTCTTCATAAACATCCGCAATCAATGCCCGAAGTTCTGTATAGACAAACGATAATAACTGTCCATATTCTTTTCCCAATTTCTCCACAGCATAAGCCGGATTTGCATAGCTGTTCTGATATTGCTCCGGCAAAATATCCTGATATAAATCTGTATTATATCTCTGATATTCCTCAAAAGAAAACTGCTCCAATTCCCCTCTTTGTTTTTTTTCTATCAGTTCTTTTATCTGCAAAAGAAACCCCGACATTTTACAAAAATAGTCCTGAAACGGCTCTTTTACTATTTTTTCCAATGGAATTTTCTCAATCCGTTCCATGGATAATTGATAGCGTTCCTTCAATAATTCTTTCTCTTTAACTGACATATCTTGTCCACCTTTTGTTGTACTTTTTTATTATACTACTCTTTTCTTCTATTTATTTTATAGTCCCAATAAAAAAAGCATCATCATGCTTAATAAAATAATGGAATTTCCAATGCTTCCAATCCATGAAAATAAAAAGAAAATTTCTTCCTCCTGAAAACTTCGGATTCCCAGATAGAGTCCATAGCCAGAAAGAAATACCGCAACCACTCCAAGTACTCCGACTTCTAACCCTCCCTCCCCTCTATGCTGAAAAGAAATCCAGACGGCTATGATACAGGATAGAACAGCACTAAGGGCAAACAGTGTAGAAAAGATTCCGCCTATTGACTGGCTTTTATCCGAAAATTTATATCGTTTATAACTTTTATTTTTTTTATTTTTCAATCTACACTCTTTCCCCTTTCCATATATGCCGTCCCACCCAAAAAAAGAAATAACCTAAGATTCCTCCTATTGTATTTAAAAGCAGATCATCCACATCAAAACTGCCCACTTTGCATAAAAGCTGTGTTGTTTCAATAAACAGGCTAAATAGAAAAGTAAAACAGGTTACAGCATAGCATTTTCTTGTCCATACCGCTAAAAACGGAAGAAAAAATCCAAATGGCATCAAAGCCACTACATTTCCCACCAGATTTAGTAAAACTGCTGTCATTCCTAATTGTTCTCTGTAGTGCCAAAACCGCCAGATTTCTTTCAATAACACCAAATTATAACGATAGGTTCTGTCTGTCTGTGTCCGTCCAAACATCTCTGCAAATAATAAAAAATACATCAACGCAACCAGATAGATAAAAAAAGCAATCCAGCCTGCCAACTTCCACCTTTTTCGATTCACACGCTATCCCCTTTATTAAAACAATATCTTTGATCTATTTTTCAGCAAAGAAGCTCCGGCAACAATCGAGATAATCCCGGTCACAATCCCTATCACCAAAAGAATCACCCCTATTGTAATACTTGCAGCTCCTGTCCTTCCCATTGTCTTATATGCTTCTTCTCCCATATTTCTACTTCCTTTCTGAGTTTCTGACTGTTTTTGATTCCATTTTTGAACATCCAATTCCTCTAAATTTTCCTCCTTTTTATACCGCTTGCTCTCCCGAACTTTTTATTTCGATGCACCATATTTCTGATAATATCCGTCTATCGCTGCCTTCATCGCATCATCAATAATAACCTTCCCCTTATAAGGACGATTATAGAGATATTCCATCACTTCTTCCATCGTTACAATTGCCGTTGTCTCCATCTCATACGTATCCCGAATCTCTGCCAACGCACTCTTTTCTCCATGTCCGCGTTCCATTCTGTCCACTGAAACAACCAGCCCAACAATCTGGATCTTTCCCTGTGCCTTTACAATCGGCAATGTTTCTTGAATCGAAGTTCCTGCTGTGGTCACATCTTCAATAATCAAAACCCGATCTCCGTCACAGATTGGACTTCCAAGCAAAATTCCGGTATCCCCATGATCTTTCGCTTCCTTTCGATTCGAGCAATAGCGGACATCTACTTGATATAATTCACTAATCTCCATTGCCGTGGCAACGGAAAGAGGAATTCCCTTATAAGCTGGTCCAAACAATACATCAAATTCTAATCCAAATTTATCCTGAATGGCTTTTGCATAAAACTCTCCTAATTTTCTAAGCTGTGCACCGGTTCGATAAAATCCGGTATTAATAAAAAATGGGGTTTTTCTGCCGCTTTTCGTAACAAAATCACCAAACTTTAAAACTCCGCAATCCACCATAAATCCGATAAAATCCTGCTTATACTGTTCCATATCTGCTCCACTCCTTATGCTATTGGCTCTATGCCTGATCTTCTTTATTATCCATTTTTACTATATTTTACCGAATAAAAGAAACATATTAATTTTCAGTATAACATTATATTTTTTAATATTCAAGGGCTAATCACAGTTATTTTTCTCTACTTTACGCATCCTATCAATTCGCCAACCTCTTCTACTCCATGTCGCCTCATATACTGTTCGATTCCGTCTGCCACTTCAACGGTAGCCGTAGGATGAAAGAAATTCGCTGTTCCTACAGAAACCGCCGCTGCACCAGCCATAATAAATTCTATCGCATCTTCTGCCGTTACAATCCCTCCCATTCCTATAATAGGAATTGTTACCGCATTTGCCGCCTCATAAACCATTCGAACCGCAATCGGCTTTACCGCTGGTCCAGACAGACCCCCAGTCTTATTTGCCAGGGCAAACGTTCTCTTTTCAATATCAATTTTCATTCCAGTCAAGGTATTAATCAAAGACAACGCATCGGCACCCCCTGCCTGAGCTGCCTTTGCCATATCGGAAATACTGGTAACATTCGGACTTAATTTCATAATAACCGGCTGCTTTGCATACCTCTTTATCTCCTTTGTAATCGCTTCCACTGCCCTTGCATCTTGTCCAAAAGCAATTCCGCCCTCCTTTACATTGGGACAGGAAATATTAATCTCCAGCAAATCCACTTCCTCCTCAGACAGCCGCTCTACTACCTCACAGTAATCCTCGGTTGTCTTTCCGCATACATTAACCACAACCTTGGTATCATACTGCTTTAAAAATGGAAGATCTCTTTTAATAAAGACATCTATTCCGGGATTTTGAAGTCCGATTGCATTTAACATTCCGCCATAAGTCTCTGCTATCCTAGGCGTAGGATTCCCAGCCCAAGGCACATTGGAAACACCCTTTGTCACCACCGCTCCCAATCGGTTTAAATCTACAAACTCACTATACTCGGCTCCAGAGCCAAATGTACCGGAAGCGGTCATAACCGGATTCTTAAGTTCTACCCCGGCAATCCTTACTTTGGTATTCATCCCAAATCCACCTCCTCTGCATAAAAGACTGGTCCCTCTTTGCAAATCCGCTTTTTATGTACATGGGTATGTTCATCTCTTTCTTTTGACTGGCAGACACAGGCAAGACATGCCCCTATTCCGCACGCCATTCTCTCTTCCAAAGAAATCTGTGCCTCTATCCCTTGTTCCTTTGCATAGCTTTGCACCGCCCGAAGCATGGGAGTCGGTCCGCAGGCATAGATTACCTCTGCTTCTAACTGCTCTTTTTGTACAGCATCCAATACATTTCCTTTTATTCCGGCACTTCCGTCCTCTGTCGCAACCCAAACCGTACCATACCGCTCAAATTCTTCTTTTAAAAACATCTCCTTTCCGCTTCGATAACCCAATACTATCTCTTTCTTTCCCTGCAGCCTTTTCGCCAGCTCAAGCAGCGGCGGAATTCCGATTCCTCCTCCGATCAGACATGTCTTTTTCTCTTTTAATGTATATCCATTTCCCAGCGGTCCCATTATTTCTAAAGTATCCCCAGACAAATAAGCAGAAAATTCTTCCGTTCCCTTTCCCACTACGCGATAGACCATCCGCAGTCTGCCCCGTTCCCGATCCGTCTCACAAATACTAATCGGTCTTGGGAGCAATCTAGAACCCTCTTTGCAGTAGACCGAAACAAACTGCCCCGGCACAGCAGTCTTAGCAATAAAATCTGCCTGAAGCCAAATACTATAAATATCTTCTGCTATCTGCTTCTGCTCGATTATCTCTGCCGATCCCTTCCATTTATCAGCCATCTTAACACCCTTTCTATATTTATGTATCCGCTTAGTAATATTAGTATGTATCTGCAAGTGCTCCATTGATATCTGCAATCATATCCACTACCGCCTGACGGGCTGCATCTGCATAGCCTTTTTCTCCAAATGAAGCATATCGTTCCGTCTTATAAGCAGCAATAATGCCACGGGAAGAATTAACGATTGCTCCCAAACCGTCCTCATTAAAATAATGTACCAAATCCTGTGCTTTTCCGCCCTGTGCTCCATACCCAGGCACCAAAATATAGGTCTTTGGCATTAATTTACGAAGTACTTTTCCCATCTCAGGATAAGTTGCTCCCACCACGGCACCAATCGAACTATAGCTCTCTCCCATACAGGTTTCTCCCCATTTTGCCACCTGTTCTCCGACCAGTTCATACAGAGGTCTGCCGTCTACTAATTTATCCTGAAATTCTCCGCTGGACGGATTGGAAGTTTTTACAAGAATAAATAGCCCTTTCTTCTCTTCCTGACATACATCTAAAAAAGGCTTTATCCCGTCTGTTCCAAAATAAGGATTCACTGTAGCAAAATCTTCATCAAAAAGGGGATATTGCTTACTTCCTACCTGTACTTTTCCAAGATGTGCTACAGCATAGGCAGCAGAAGTAGAACCGATATCACTTCTCTTTACATCTCCAATTACTATCAAGCCCTTTTCCCTTGCATAGGCACAGGTCTTTTGAAATACTTTTAATCCCTCAATGCCAAATTGTTCATACATGGCAATCTGCGGTTTTACTGCAGGAATTAAATCAAAAACAGCATCAATAATCCCTTGATTAAACTGCCAAACTGCTTCTGCCGCTGCCTCTAAGGTCTCTCCTCTCTCTGCAAATACCCTACTGCAAATCCACTCAGGGATATAATTTAGCATCGGATCTAACCCCACTACTACTGGTGCATTTGTCTTTTTAATTTTTGTTACCAACTGATCAATCGCTGTCATTTTTTTCTCCTTTAGTTATACTATAGTTCTCTTTCTTTAACACAATATTCTAACATAAAGCAAGAAGCCTTTCAAGAAATTAATCAAATAACTTCTGCTTTTTTGTAAAATTATTCTCTATTTAATAAAAAACATTTTCTTCCGAAATCACTTGATAACATCCGTTCTTATAGTCTACAATTATAGCATTACAGTTTTTCTGAAATCCTCCCGACCAAAATAACTGCTTTCCATGCTGTTTTATATACATCATCATAGCCTTATTAATTGCTCCATGTGCCACTATCATAATACGCTTATATCCTTTTTCTTCTAACGGTTCAATCTGCTCCTTTATAAACTCGGCTGCCCGCTTTGCTGCATCTTCTATCTGTTCTCCTCCCTCTGCCGGAATATAACTTTCAGGGGCTTCGAAAAATTGATTGACTCGTTTCCGTTCTTCCTCTGTCATCTGATCTGTCGTTTTTCCTTCTAAAACTCCAAAACCAATCTCCCGAATCCGATTGTCCCGAATTACGGTAATTGGTCTTTTTGCTGTAATAAGTTCTGCCGTTTCATAAGCCCGTTTTAAAGGACTGGCATATACGATATCAAATTCTACATTCCAAAGATTTTTTCCTGTTTCTCTCGCCAAACGCCGTCCTTCCTCATTTAATTCTATATCGGATGTGCCCTGAAGCCGCTTTTCTCTATTCCAGACAGTTTCTCCATGACGTATAATATAAATTTCCATTTTTTCTCCTATCCTTTATGGTTTCTCGTTGTAGTTTATCCCATCATAGCACAGTTTTTCTCTGTTGAAAATAAGATCTTAATGGAGTTGGATCGTAAACCGGACGCCAGAGTTGAAAAATGGGATTGGGCGGCTGTTCCGCTCTCCAGAAAGTAAGAAAGTCTAATGCCTCTGAATCTAGGTACATCCAACCGGACGGACCGGCACGCAATTCGCCTCTGCAGGAGGCTAAACACGTGCCTTTTTTGCCATTCAAGAATGGCAAAAATCCTAGAGAATCGACAGAGGCATAAGACTTTCTAACTTTCCTCCGAAGTCACAGCCGCCCAATCCCATTTTCCAACTCTAGCTGTTTATTTCTGCCTATATATTTGTTTTATACTGTCTCAAATTATAATTATAATAAACTCTTATTTGAATTTTCCTGGCTGTAATCAAACATAAAATAAATGAATATCTTTTTTAATATAAAAAACATCTGCTCTTCTAACGATTTTTTCTATTGCGTTACAATTATAAATACTTTAGTTGATTTGACCTACGAATTTGTAATAGACAGTCAACTTCTGTTCTTTCACTCCGTT
>CAJUEI010000102.1 GCA_910585255.1 uncultured Lachnospiraceae bacterium | reverse complement strand
ATCATTGGATGAATCTCTGCAGGGGTATTGCTTCCCGCCGGCACTTAGGCACGGTCTTTTCGTGCCTTATGTGTCCGCTGCGAGGAAGCCTTAGTGCAAACGGCCCCAGCAGAGAATCATCCAATGATACCGGCGTCCGCCTATCATAAAATCATAAATTCTTGCATTTCCCCCGCTTTTCTGCTAAAATCAAAAAGAATTTTCTTCCTCTGCACCACCAAAAAATGAAAAAAGAAAGGAACTGATATCACCTATGACAATTCTATTAATCCGCCATGGACAAACCAACTGGAACCTAGCAAGCCGGCTTCAGGGAAGAGAAGACATCCCTCTCAATGACACCGGACGCACTCAGGCAAAATCCTGTGCCCAATACCTCACCGATCAAACCTGGCACGCCATCTATACCAGTCCGCTTTCCAGAGCCCAAGAAACCGCTGAAATTATCTCCAACGAAACCAATCACCCTCCGGTTATAGTCGAACCCCTCCTAACAGAAAGAGAATTCGGCAAATGCTCCGGTATGACCTGGAAAGAACTAAAAGCACGCTATCCCCTCTATCCAAATGAGCCTGTAGAAGAAATCGAGCCTTTCCCAGAACTCTGCCAGCGGATGGATCAAGCCCTTCATACCTGTATTACCAAAAGTATAGGAAAAAACATTATCCTTGTCTCCCACGGCGGCTCTATCAACGCCTTGCTCCACTTTCTCTCTAAAGGCACCATAGGCACCGGTATTACCTATTTAAAAAACACCTGCATCAGCCGCCTAGACTTCGATCCCATCAAAAATCACCTTCTGCTCTGCGAATACAACCTCTCAGGAGAAGAATACGCCTATGCCCGAAAAAACCGCTGAATCCAATCTAATCGAGAAGTCATCCCAACCAGTAAAGTATCCACTAAAGTAATTGCCGCCATACTTTCCACTACAACCACTGCACGAGGGACAATAATCGGATCATGTCTTCCTTTAATACAGACTGCAATCTCCTCCCCCTTCCGATTAACTGTCCTCTGCTCTCTTGCAATTGAAGGAGTCGGTTTTACGGCTGCCCGAAATACAATCTCGCTTCCATCACTTATCCCTCCTAACACTCCCCCGGCGTGATTGGTCGCTTTCCCTATTTTTCCGTTCTGTATACAAAATGCATCATTATTTTCGGAACCGACCCGCCTGGCCGCAGCAAATCCATCCCCTATCTCAAATCCTTTTACCGCACCAATGGAAAGAACCGCCTTTGCCAAATTGGCATCTAACTTTTCAAAAACAGGATCTCCTATTCCGGCTGGTACCCCTTGAATCACACACTCTATTACACCGCCGGCAGAATCTTGTCTCTGCATACATTCCTCTAAAAATGCTGCTGCCTGTTTTGCTGCCTGTGCATCCGGCATACAGACGGGATTCTTTTCTCTCTCTTCTATTTGAAACTGCTCTCTGTCAATCTCTATCTGTCCAATCGCTTTTGTATAAGCCGTCACACAAATTCCCAAAGATTTCAGCAGTTTCTGTGCCACTGCTCCTGCCGCCACTCGGGCAATTGTCTCTCTTCCAGAAGAACGCCCTCCTCCCCGATAATCCCGAAATCCATATTTTTTATCAAATGTAAAATCAGCATGTCCGGGACGATAATACTGTGCAATCTCTGAATAATCTTTGGAACGCTGTGTTCGATTATGCACCAGCATAGAAATCGGTGCCCCGGTCGTCTTTCCCTCAAATACCCCGGACAAAATCTCTACCAAATCTTCTTCTTTCCGGGGAGTTGCAAATTTCGACTGCCCCGGTTTTCTTCGATCCAGATAGACTTGAATCTCTTCCTCACACAATTCCAATCCCGCCGGACAGCCATCCACTACAACTCCAACCCCTGCTCCATGCGATTCTCCCCAGGTAGAAATTCGAAAAATTGTTCCCAATATTGAACCTGCCATTTTCTGCCTCCTTTTTTCTTTTCTATATTCCTTTTTCTTATTGTTCTTTCTCCCGAATCGTTCCGTCCCGATACGCACTGAGCAGATTGCTTAAATCAATAATACTTTCTTCAATCTCTTTTCCTGCATCGGTATCTGCTACACTTCTGCGGCGGGATACCCGCTCTACTACCATGGTTTCCGAATGAATATCACTTTCTTTTGCAATCGCCATCTCTTTTGATTCAAATGGTTCATGAGAAACCAATCGAAGCCCATACGAATTATAGATCAGGGTATAGCCGGCAATTCCTGTCTTGCTTTGATAGGCTTTTGAAAGCCCTCCGTCAATAATTAATACCTTGCCGCCGCATTTAATCGGTGTCTCTCCTTTTTTTAACTCTACCGGCATATGTCCGTTAATAATATGCGAGTGTTCCGCATCCAGTCCAAATTCTTTAAAAATCTGATTGACCACTTCCTCTTTTTCAATCAACTGATAATAATAATTCTTTTTCTCGCTTTGTACTTCTTTATCTTTAATAAAATACCGCTCAAAGGTTGCCATCTTTGTCTTTCCATAAACCGGCGAATTCTCATTTGACCAGATATACCACATAATATCTTTGCCAAATTCCTTTTCTGGTCCCTCTTCCCGATAATACCCCTTCCGTGCCCAAGACTCCAGCACATCATACAGCCCTTTCCCGGAATACTCTTTTCCTTTTATCTTTACTTTCCGAAATGTTCCGTCTTTTCCAAGAGGAATACAGCCATGGTAGAGCAGATTGGAATTATAGGTCAGATACAGACTTCCCTTAGAAAATAAAAACCGTACATGCTTTTGCAATTTTTCACACTGCAGAAAAGCACTTTTTAACCGCTCTACCACGGTCACCTCTTCTTCGGTCAGCCGATAGGGATCTTTTGGATCAACGGTAGGAAAATAGCTGTCCTCTAAGTGATACTCCTTTCCGTCAATCCGAATCGTTCCGGTTTCAAATTGAATCTTATCCAATAAAAGCCGCGATTCCATTCCAAACTCTGGTCTTCTCTGAATTAGCTGTCCCTCCAGCTTAAATTGAATAATGCTAATCGCCTTATGCATCTTCCGATCCAATTCCAAATCATGTATATTATAGATATCTTTATTATAATGAATATCAAAACAGGAACAGGGATCTTCTGCATAGACATTCATCGCAAAGGTAGCCAGCGGAATCAAATTAATTCCATATCCCTCTTCTAGTGTATCCAAATTGCCGTAACGAGCTGAAATCCGAATTACATTTGCAATACAAGCCAGATTTCCGGCAGCCGCTCCCATCCATTCAATATCATGATTTCCCCACTGAATATCCACGGAATGATAATTCATCAGTGTATCCATAATAATATGTGCCCCAGGTCCCCGGTCAAAAATATCTCCGACAATATGCAGATGATCGACCACCAGCCTCTGAATCAGATAGCAAAAAGCAATAATACATTCCTTCGCCCGTCCGGTTCGGATAATTGCCAAAATAATCTGATTGTAATAGGCATCCTTATCATGCACTTCCTCTTTTTCCTGAATCAGTTCTTCAATAATATAAGCAAAATCCGAAGGCAGTGCCTTTTTCACCTTTGAACGGGTATACTTTGAAGTCACATGCTTAGAGATCTGAATCAGACGATAAAGCGTAATCTTATACCAATCATCTAAATTCTCTTCTTCCTTTAAAATCAATTCCATTTTCTCTTCTGGATAATAAATTAAAGTTGCTAAACTTCTCTTATCCCTCTGGCTAATCGTATTGGCAAATTCCTCTTCTATCTTTCTGCGAACCGATCCGGAACCATTTTTTAAAATATGAAGAAACTGCTCATACTCTCCATGGATATCCGTAAGAAAATGCTCGGTTGCCTTTGGAAGATTTAAAATCGAAGCCAAATTAATAATCTCTGTTGATGCTTTTGCAATAGTAGGATACTGCTTTGCTAATAATTTTAAATATTTCAAATATTGTTCGTCCATAATTTCCCTCACTTTATTTTCCTGTTAATGCATATTTTTCCAATTCACCAGCCATACTATTAACATGAATTCATTATTACGATTACGCAACAATTTTATCAAATGCGGCATAACCGGCTGGTGCCTAGAAATCTTCTGGACCGGAATAGGTTCCCTTCTGCAGGCAGACAAAAGGATGTTAAGCACAACTTCCCTTCTAATGTTTCCCATCTACGGATTGGCAGCCTGTCTCAAACCACTATGCGGATTGCTGAAAAATCGGAATATACTGTTTCGAGGAGGTGTCTATACAGTTATTATCTTTACAGTAGAATATCTTTCCGGTAGTCTGCTCCGCTACTTTCATATGTGCCCATGGGATTACACAGGTGCCAAAGCCAGTATTCATGGATTGATCCGCTTAGACTATGCCCCTATCTGGTTTTTAACTGGTCTTTTAATGGAAAGGCTGCTTGGGTATGGGAAAAAAATTGCCCATAAAGTTATTGTATAACTTTTTGGGAATTCCAGCAAGGTTGCCCTATTTCACGAAGTAAAATTTTATTTAGGATTTGGGTTTGAGAGTGGTGATTTAGATGCTGGCAGTATTTATGCCTCCATGCATAAATACTCCCACTCTCCCTCCGACCGCAGACAGACCCCTTATTATGCCCGCCCCTTACCATTCTTTTACCAGACATAATGTTAATTCATCATTATTCCTGCATACAGCATCTGTTTCACAAATTTTTTCCTTATAATACACGCCTTTTCCATCAGGAATGTAACCTCTTTTTATATAAAGTCTTTGAGCCGCTCCATAGTCGCTGTTTAGACAGACGTCCAAATAAATTTTATTACTATGCTGTTTAGCAATATCTTCCGCAATATCCAACAAAATAGTAGCTATTTTCTTCCGGCGGTATTTTTCAAATACAATCAAATCTACTATACCTGGAATATTACAGCCAGCCATTCCACCCCATCTGCATCGATAATATAAAAATACATATCCTGCAGCAGCTCCATTGTACAATGCAAGCAATGCGATACACTCATTTTTTTCCTGATTTTCCAACTGCCGCTTTAAATAATCCATATTTTTTTGACTCTCATCACCATCTGCCCTGCAGATAAATGGAATATCATCATCATTCATGATGCGGACATCTATATCTATCGAATGAAATAAAAAATCCATCCTGCAAACCTCCATAACCGCCGATTTTTTTCTCTAGTCAAATCGGATATTCGCAATCCGCTTCGCTACTTGCCCATAACCTTATCAAGGAAGTCCCAACCCACCGCTTTCGCCTTGGCGGCTTAGAAACGGGGGACTTCCTTGATGAGGCTAAAAACCGCCCCAACTTATAAAAAGAAACAGCCGGCAGCATAGAAACCTTCTACGTTGCCAGCGTCCCCTCCAAATCACCCCATCTCAATATCTAATACAAAGGATATTCCCTTGTCAGTCCCTGCACAATTTCCATAGCTGCCTTTTTATTCGTTTCCATATCCTGAATCACCAAAGAAATTGCCTCCGCAATCTGATCCATCTCTGCTTCCTTCATACCCCGTGTCGTAACAGCCGGTGTCCCAAGCCGAATTCCGCTTGTCACAAATGGAGAAGCCGGATCATTTGGAATCGTATTTTTATTACAAGTAATATTTGCCGCATCCAAAAGCTTCTCTGCTTCCTTCCCAGTCACATGCTTACTCAACAGATTTACTAACATCAAATGATTATCCGTTCCTTTAGAAACCAGTTCAAATCCTCTCTTTATCAGCCCCTCTGCCAATGCCTGGGCATTTTTTACAATCTGTGTCTGATACGCCCGAAACTCCGGCTGCAAAGCCTCTTTAAAGCAAACCGCTTTTGCTGCAATCACATGCATCAGAGGTCCTCCCTGAATCCCAGGAAAAATTGCCTTATTAAAATTGTACTTTTCATTTGCCGCCTGATTCGAAAGAATCATTCCGCCTCTAGGACCTCTCAGTGTCTTATGAGTCGTTGTTGTCACCACATCTGCATAAGGAATCGGACTCTCATGCAGTTTTGCAGCCACAAGTCCCGCAATATGTGCCATATCCACCATAAGAACCGCACCAACCTCATCTGCAATCTCCCGAAACCGCTTAAAATCAATCTTTCTAGCATATGCACTGGCACCTGCCACAATCAACTTAGGCTGACATTCCTTTGCAATCCGCAGCACCTCATCATAATCAATAAACCCATCATCATTTACGCCATACGGCACAATATGAAAATACTTCCCGGACATATTTACCGGACTGCCATGTGTCAAATGCCCTCCATGATTTAAATTCATTCCCATCACGGTATCTCCCGGCTTTACCACAGCAAAAAACACCGCCATATTCGCCTGTGCCCCAGAATGTGGCTGCACATTCACATATTCACAGCCAAACAATTCCTTCGCCCGAGAAATAGCCAGATTCTCCACAACATCCACATATTCACATCCGCCATAATACCGCTTTGCCGGATATCCCTCTGCATACTTATTTGTCAGCGGACTGCCCATAGCAGCCATCACCGCTTTACTAACAAAATTCTCCGATGCAATCAGCTCAATATGACTATTCTGTCTGTCAATTTCATTCTGCATTGCAGCCGCAATCTCCGGATCAAATCCGCTCACTTCTTCAAATGAAAACATTTCGTTCTCCTCCATCCTCTAAACTATTTTTCAAAAAATTCCCACCAGTCCCTCTTCTCTATTCCCCAACCCTTCCTCATACAAACAAACCGAAATACCCCCCGTCTTCCATACACAGCTTCGAACAGAGAGGGACTCTTTGCAGGGGTATTGCTTCCCGCCGGCACTTAGGTGCAGTCCTTTTGCACCTTAGTGTCCGCTGCGAGGAAGCCTTAGTGCGAACGGCCCCAGCAAAGAATTCCTCTCTGCTCGGAGCGTCCGGGTCACCACCCAATCAACTATTTTCACACTCTAACAAATCATAACACAACCCCCAAAAAAAAGAAAGAAAAATACACGAAAAAATAAATTATAGTGACATCCCCTATTTCCCCCTCAAAACAATCTCCGCAATCTGTGCCGGCAAAGAAACAATCCGCTTTGCCCCCTTCTCCTCCAAAAATTCCCGTGTCCGAAACCCCCACTCCACTGCAATTTCATCCATCCCTACATTCCGTGCCGTCTCGATATCCACATCCGAATCTCCAATATAAACCGCCTCTTCCTTTGCCACTCCCAATCTTCTCAAAACCTCATAAACCGAATCTGGAGCCGGCTTTCTCAAAATCCCTTCTCTCTCCCCTACAGCCGTATCAAACAGCCCGTCAAAATACCTGCTGCATAGTTCCTGCACCGCAAAATCTGCCTTATTCGAAACCACAGCCGTCTTGCACCCTGCCCTCTGCAGCTCCTCCAAAAGCGGCAGAATTCCACTATAAGGCTGTGTCTTCTCTGCACAGTGTTCTCTATAATACTCCCGAAACATCTGATACACCCGATCCGTCAGCACCTTCTCTGTCCCCTTAGGAACGGCACGCTCTATCAGCTTTCGAATCCCATTTCCGACAAATCCACAGACCTCCTGCTTGCTGCGTACAGGAAACCCCAAACACCCCAACGCATAATTTACACTATCTGTCAAATCCTCCAATGTATCCAATATCGTTCCATCCATATCAAACACAACCAATCGATACCGCATCTTTCTTCTCCTATTCTGTTTTTTTACACAAAATCAAAGTAAAACCAAAATGGATCACGATTCCGCTTTTACTTTTATCTCAAATCCCCGCTGAAATACTCCGATTCCATCTTCACAAAACAGAGAAAGCAGCGTCCCGGTAAATGTCATATACATGGTTCCCTCCGTACAAAGCCCCGCAATATGTCCAAATCCAATCTCCGTATACTCCGTCTGGTTTTCTGTCTTATAAAAAAACCGATACCCCTCCCGGCTTGTCCGTATCTGCAGCTCCAGCATCTCTGTATCTGCAAGAAAAATCCGCTCTACTTCCATTCCAAAATCATGGATATGTTTATAAAATCCAATATATTTTTCTCCATTCTCTATTCCAAGATAGAGATCATAGTGATAGTCATTGTTATAATAAGCCGATATCCCGCATCGCTTAGCTGTACACTGTTTTGCCCCAATCCATACCGTAGCTGTCGTATCAAAATCCGGCTGCCGAAAATTTAAAATTGTAGGAGAAGCCCCTGCTTCCTGAATCGTTGCTTTTGTCCCGACTAACAGCAGTTCTTTCTTTTCCGTATTTAACTGATAGTGCTCCTCAATCGGATTTCGTGTATAGAATAACTCCCGCCCAAGCGGAGCCTTTCCAAAGTCAAACCAACGGCTATGATCTACGATTCTTCCTTCTCTTGGCAGCGGAGCATCCATAATCAGCCCCACCCTGCCATTCTCTCCAATAGTAGGCCATCCGTCCGCATCCCAAGTAACCGGAGCCAAAAACGTCTCTCGTCCAAGATTGTGTAAAAGAGGATGCCCAAATTTGCGGATTCCAAGAAAAACAGCCCAGGTTCTTCCATTTTCATCCTCTACCAAATCGGCATGTCCGGTAGCTTGAATCTCGCTTTTTTTATATTCCATATGGGTTAAAATCGGATTGTTAGGAGCCGGAATATAAGGTCCGTAAATCTCTTTTGACCGCTGTATCGTCTCCCGATGTCCATACTCCGTTCCGCCCTCTGCCAGCATCAGATAATACCATCCATTCCGTTTATAAATATGAGGACCCTCTGCACACTGCCCTCCGCATCCTTCACTGATTAAATGCTTTTCCGATAAGATCTCTCCTGTTATCGGATTGATCTGAAATGCAACGATTCCTCTAATCCCGTCCAATACCCCGGTAGAACAATAATAGCAGGTTCCATCTTCATCCCAGAAAAGAGAAGGATCGATTCCTCCCTGATCAATCCAAGCCGGTTCTGACCACTCTCCATAGATATCACGAGTATGAACAACAAAATTTCCCCTATCCGTTACATTGGTGGTAATCATATAAAATACCCCGTCCTGATATCGAATTGTAGGGGCATAGATTCCGCCGGAATTTCTGCATCCCTCAAGATAAAGCTGAGATGGTCTGGTCAAACAATAGTGAATCAGTTCCCAATTTACCAAATTTTTACTGTGATAAATCGGAACTCCCGGAAAAAATTCAAATGTAGAATTTACCAGATAAAAGTCCTCTCCCACCCGACAAATGCTGGGGTCTGGACTATAACCGGGAATAATCGGATTGTGATATAACATAACTTGTTCCTCCTCTATCATAATTTGTCATCTTAGAAAACCTAAAAAACCAACAGAATCTAATCTACAGTTCTTCGCACTCTTCTCCGGTGTGATACGACCGATTTTGAAGTTTCCTCAGAATTTCCCGCTTTACCGTTTCATCCCCCCGCCGGATCAGCATTTGATTTACCTTTGGCATAATCTCTGCATATTCTTTATGTCCCTCTCGAAATAACCGCTGAAAAACAGAAAACTCTTTCTTTCCAATCCCATACCGCCGATTATTTACAAACATCGGCGAGAGAAACGGAAATCCAAAAAACCGCTCTTCCACAAACCGCAAAAGCCGTTCTCTTCGTCTGTACCGATCCCGTAAAATCCGCATGGCAATCGGTCCTAAAGCCAATACAAACCGCAGAGAACTAATAGATAAACGTGGAAATTCATATGTACGGTTGTAGGCCTCTGATACCAGCTGGCTGATTACTTTTCTCTCTGTCTTAGAAATTCGGATCAATGGTACAGAAGGAATGGCAATTGGATTTTTTCGGTAATATTTCCTGCAGAAATAAACATCCATAGCTGCTTCTAACATAAAGTGTTCTCCTACTTCTTTAATCGGATTTTTTCTGTCAATATGAGAGTATACATAGGGATGGCAGTGTACATCTAAAAGATAATGCCCGATAAATCCCGTTAAATAAGCAATCCCTGCCTCTCGCTCTTCTCCATCCATCTGTTCAATTCCTTCTATCATATTTCGAAAAAAACGGTTTGTCCGAAATAGGTGAAGCATTTCTCCCGGCTTTTTCTTCCCCAATGGTGCATCTAATAAGTTATAGAAAAAAATATCGGGTCCTAACAGTCCCAATGTATACGCTTTTCGATGCGTCTGCAGCACTTCTTTTAACTCTGTTTCCCTTAATTTCTTATAATTCTCCATTCCAAATATAACATGTGTATAAAATGACGGCATACCCTATCACGCTTCCTTTCTGTCCTATTCTTTCTCTTTTGCTGTCACTATCTCTTATCATATCATATTCTAGCATACTTTGTCAGATTTTTTTATTTTATTACAGAACTTTCTTGTAACTTTTTTCAATTCATCTTATAATAAAAAGAAAGAATAGGATAAATAAAATGGAGTGTGATATTATGGCAAATAAATCTTATGACAAAGAACTCTTTCAATCAGTTATGAATGATGTAGATGATCGTATCCATATTACCAGGGCAAAAGACCGTTCTTCCGATAAGATTATTATTCGGGAAGTAGAAAATGAATCTTCCAACTCGGAATCCCAGATTTCGAACGTCTCCTTTACCCCTTCTAGCCGATATGAATATGTAGAAAATTCTTCCGGTCAGAAAATAAAGCTCCGCAAACCCAAACCTACAGAAAAACCCATATCAGAAGAAGCACCGGCAAAACTAGAGTCTTCCCATTTTCTGCTGCAGGTCAGTGAAGATCATTTAGCTGCCCATCTTATGGTGCAAAAACGTCTGGAAAGTCCTTATACCAGAGAAGAAATTCTTGACTTTTTAAAAGGCAACGGCATTGTCTATGGAATCAATGAAACGGTTCTTTCCGATATCTTAAACGGCAAATCTTATTATGAAGAAGTTTTAATTGCAAAAGGAGTTGCCCCTGTCAATGGAAAAGACGGCTATTATGAATATCACTTTAACACCCATCCAGAAACTAAACCCATTATTTTAAAAGATGGATCTGTGGATTATAATACACTTGGAAAATTTGAATTGACCATGAAAGATCAACTTCTAGCAACCTATCATGTCTCCTGTCCGCATAAAGACGGAATGGATATCTATGGACATGTTTTAAAAGCAGTGGAAGGAAAAGAACTGCCGAAACTGACTGGGAAAGGATTTGACTATGAGCCGGAAGAACAGGAATACTACGCCAATATTGAAGGCAAAGTTACTCTAGAAAATGGGGAATTACAGGTGGTTCCTGTCTTTATTGTAGAAAACTTAGAAGCCACTACCGGAGATCTTGTCTTTCATGGAGATGTCCTAGTCAAAGGAAATGTTTTTTCTAATGTAACAGTAAAAACCACCGGAAATATTACTGTAAACGGTCACGTAGAAATTGCTACCCTTATCGCCGGAAGAGATGTTCTGTTAAAAAACGGGATGCAGGGTTCCGGCAGCGGAAGAATCTATGCAAAAGGAAATGTAATGGCAAAATTTTTGGAACAAACCGTAGTACAGGCAAATGGAAATGTCTCTGCAAATGCGATTTTAAACTGTAATATATTTGCCGGGAAATCGGTTATTGTCTCAGGAACCAGAGGATCCATTCTTGGAGGAACGGTCAATGCCGTAGAAGAAATTCAAGCTTCTACTATTGGAAACCGAATCGGAATGGATACCAAACTGATTATCGGAATGGAAGAAGATTTTAAATCAGCTATGGAAAAATTAGATGCCAGTATCGAAGATGCAGGCGATACCTGCCGAAAAATTGAGCGAGATTTAGAACGAGTTCATTTTCGATTGGAACAGCAGTCCTCTTCTGCTTTAGTATTAGAACAAAAAAATCTTTTAGAACAAAAAAAGAAAGCAAAACTTGCTCTCGATCGTTTGATTGCACGGAGAGAGAATCTTGCCGATATTCGGGAACGTTCTTTACATGGAAAAATTATTATATCCGGGCTGGTTTATCCTTGTTCCCATATCGTTATGAACGGGCTTAGTGAAGTACTTTCTACCGAACGGAGAAATGTTACCTTTTCTCGTTCACTTCGAGAGATTCGTATTATATCGAATACACTTTAATTCATGAAAAAACAATACTATTTAATCATATCGCTTGAAAATTTATATCTTCTATCTATAATTAGGTAATTGCGAACAAGCTTCGTGCGTTTCGCAATTACCTATAGTCAAAGGAAATTCGGAATCCGCTTCGCTACTTCCTTGATAAGTTAAATAATTTTCATCAATCTATATCCAGCTTTTTAATCTTTCGCCTTGCCGTTCTTCGATTTCTTCTTTTGTATTTTCTCCAACCTTTATGGTTATAAGTCCAACATGCATATTTTCTATCAAATTTATCCTCATATGATAACTGCTTCCAATATCCTCTCCGCATATCATCCTCTCCTATATAGACATTAAGTTTATTAAATATTTTAACCTCATCAAGGAAGTCCCCCGCTTCTAAGCCGCCAAGGCGAAAGCGGTGGGTTGGGACTTCCTTGTTTCAGCGGGAGTACAGACTCCCACCGAAAAGCTGCGATAGTAGCTATGAGGTTATGAGCAAGTAATTGCGAATATCCGATTTGACTAATTAAGAAATAATATACCCTAATTAGTGAAAAATCATAAGTGAACTACCCATTGTCTAAAGCCAATGGGCTTCCTGCTTCATCGACCTCGT
>CAJUEI010000101.1 GCA_910585255.1 uncultured Lachnospiraceae bacterium | reverse complement strand
GGGTGTGGTTTCGCCTAATTATCGGATTTTTCCAGAATATGATGTGGGGGAGTTTCATCGGGGGGAGTCTACTATGCTGCTGAGTGCCGGATTGGGGAGTCATACGCTTCCGTTTCGGTTTTTTAATCCTCCTGAGCTTTTGATTATTCGGTTGCATTCTGTGGAATAATTTAGTAGAATTGGTTGGGGAGGACGCCAGAGTTTGGAAGGGATTGGGAGTGGACTGGTTGGGGGACGCCAGAGTTTGGAAGGGATTGGGAGTAGACTGGTTGGGAGGACGCCAGAGTTCGAAAGCCAATGGACACTGCTGCTCCGGTCTCTGGAAAACAAGAATGTCTAAGGCTTCTGATTTTGGTGTATCTGACCGGACGGAACGGGGTGCAATTCGCCCGTGCAGCGGGCTAAACACACCCCTTTTTTTGCCATTCGAGAATGGCAAAAAATCCTAGGTTTTCTGCAGAGGCCTAAGACATTCTAGTTTTCCGCCGAAGTCGCTGCAGTGTTCATTGGCTTTCGAACTCTGGCTGGTTTTTCAAGGAGTTAGGTTGGAATAATTTTAGACTTTTTGGAGTGTATGGGAGGAGTGGTTTGTGGGATTGGCGGGGATTTTTGGTGGGAGGAGTGTAAGATGGGAATACCTGTAAAGTTGGAGGTTTTTGAGGGACCTTTGGATTTGCTGCTTCATTTGGTGGATAAGAATAAGGTGAATATTTATGATATTCCGATTGTTATGATTACGGAACAGTATTTGGCTTATGTAAATGAGATGGAGAGGCAGGATTTGGATGTGGTAAGTGAGTTTTTGGTGATGGCGGCTACTCTGATTGATATTAAGTCTAGGATGCTGCTGCCTTGTGAGGAAAATGAGGAGGGGGAGAAGAGAGATCCTAGGCAGGAGCTGGTGGAACGACTTTTGGAGTATAAGAAATTTAAGTATATTTCTGGGGAACTGAGGGAGAGGCAGCAGGAGGCGGAGCAGTATTGCTTTAAGGAGGAAACGATGCCTTTAGAGGTTTTGGAGTATGAAGAGCCTTTGGATTTAGAGGTGCTGCTTGCGGATGTGACGCTTGTGCGGCTTCATTCTGTTTTTCAGGAGGTGATGCGGCGGCAGGAGGAGAAGATCGATCCGGTTCGCAGTAAGTTTGGAAGGATTGAGAAAGATAGGATTCGGCTTCAGGATAGAATGGAGGATGTTAGGCGGTTTGTGATAAGGTGTGGAAAGGAGGGGGTGAGGTTTCGGGCACTTTTGGAGCGGAGGACAGGAAAGATGGATGTGATTGTTACATTTCTTGCTGTTTTGGAGTTGGTGAAAGTAAGTGTGATTCGGGTGGAGCAGGAACGATTTGGAGAAGAGATTTTGCTCTATGCGTTGTAAGTATAGAGGAAGGTGGGAAGGGAGAATAGAAATGGAGGAACAAAAAGCGGCGATTGAAGCTATTTTATTTGCTATGGGAAAGTCGGTGGAGCTAGAACGGATTGCTGCAGCGATTTCCTGTGATTTGCAGACTACAAGGGAGCTGCTGCAGCAGATGAAGGAAGAGTATCGGCAGGAGAAGAGAGGAATTCAGATTTTGGAGCTGGAAGGGGCTTATCAGATGTGTACAAGAAAGGAGATGTATGAATATCTGATACGGATTGCTTCTGTTCCAAAGAAACAGGTGCTTACAGATACTCTTTTGGAGACGCTTTCGATCGTGGCTTATAAACAGCCGGTAACCAAAATGGATATTGAGAAGATTCGTGGCGTGAAGAGTGATCATGCAGTGAATAAGCTGATAGAGTATCATTTGATTTGTGAGGCTGGAAGGTTGGATGCACCTGGACGACCCATTCTTTTTGCTACTACGGAGGAGTTTTTAAGGTGCTTTGGGGTGAGCTCTTTAGAAGAGCTTCCTGTAGTGGAAGTGGAACAAATGGAAGCGTTTCAGATAGAGGCAGAAGAGGAAGTAAAAGAAGTAAAGGGAGTAAAAGAGATAAAAGAAGTAAAAGAGATGGAGGGGTTAGGGGAATAAGAGAGAAAAATTTGTCGTGAAAATAGGAGTTAGAGAATAAGAAAAGAAAAGGAGAGCAGGCATGAAAGAAAATCAGGCATATGAGTTAGTGAAAAGAGAGGAGCTTCCAGATATTAAGTCTGTTGGTTATCTTTTAAGGCATAGGAAAACAGGAGCACGATTGGTTTTGATTGAGAACGAGGATGAGAATAAAGTGTTTAATATCGGGTTTCGCACGCCGGTTTCGGACAGTACAGGGGTGCCGCATATTATGGAACATTCGGTTCTCTGCGGGTCGGAACGTTTTCCGGTAAAAGATCCGTTTGTGGAGTTGGTAAAGGGATCGTTAAATACTTTTTTAAATGCCATGACTTATCCGGATCGGACGCTGTATCCGGTTGCAAGCTGTAATGAGAAGGATTTTCAGAATTTGATGCATGTCTATTTGGATGCGGTGTTTTATCCGAATATTTATCAGAGAGAAGAGATCTTCCGGCAGGAGGGCTGGAGCTATGAGATGGAGAAAAAAGAGGATGATCTAAAGATTAACGGGGTGGTTTATAATGAGATGAAAGGGGCTTTTTCTTCGCCGGATGGGGTTTTAAGTCGGATGATTTTGTCGTCTCTTTATCCAGATACTTCTTATAGGAATGAGTCAGGGGGAGATCCAGAGGTGATTCCTACTTTGACTTATCAGCAGTTTTTGGAGTTTCATCGGACGTTTTATCATCCTTCTAATAGCTTTATCTATCTCTATGGAAATCTGGATATGGAGGAAAAGCTGGACTGGTTAGATAAGGAGTATCTGGGAAAGTTTGAGCGAATTTCGGTTGATTCGGTTATTCAGGCACAAACTCCATTTTCAGAGGTAAGGGAAGTGCAAAAGACCTATTCGGTTGCAGAGGGAGAAAATCTGGAAAATGCAGCGTATCTTTCTTATAATGTATCGCTGGGAGATGGGCAGGATGTGACATTGTGTGTTGCTTTTGAAATTTTAAAATATGCACTGCTGTCTTCTTCCGGGGCACCGTTAAAGAAAGCACTGTTGGAGGCAAAGATTGGTGCGGAAGTGATTGGAAATTTGGATACGGAGTTAAAAGATGTCTATCTTTCGATTGTGGCAAAAAATACACAGTTAGAAAAGAAAGAACAGTTTTTGGCTATTATTCGGGATACTTTGACAGAGATCTGCGAAAAAGGGCTGGATCGGAGAGCATTAGAAGCAGCAATGAATACGTTGGAATTCCAGTATCGGGAAGCGGACTTTGGAAGATATCCAAAGGGGCTGATGTATAGTATACAGATTTTTGGAAATTGGATTTACAAAGAGGATCAGCCATTTGATTATTTAGGGTGCAATAAGATTTTTGCATGGCTGCGGACACAGCTTACAACCGGATATTTTGAAAATCTGATTCGGGAGAAAATTCTTTGTAATACACATGCTTCGGTTGTAGTTTTAGTACCAGAGAGTGGGCTTACAACAAAGAGAGAGGAACAACTGGCGGCTTCTTTAAAGGAAAAAAAGGCATCTCTTTCTGAGGCGGAGATAGAGGAGATTGTGGCACGTACTAAGAGTTTAAAACAGTATCAGGATGCCCCAAGTACAAAGGAGGATTTAGAGAAAATTCCTATGCTTTCTAGAGAGGATATCGGAAAAGAAGCGATGCGTTATCCAAATGAGATAAGAGAAGAGGACGGAATTAAGGTATTGTTTCACAATCTTTATACAAATGGAATCGGCTATATCGGATTTTTATTTTCAGCAGAGAATTTAACAAAAGAGGAATTACAGTATGCATCTCTGTTAAAAAATGTGCTTGGATTTATGGATACAAAAGAATATTCTTATGGTGCTTTTGCAAATGAAGTAGATTTCCATACGGGCGGGCTTTCCGCAAGTATTTCGACTTATCTCAATTATCAAGATGCCAAAGCAAGCCGCACGGTATTTGAAGTGTCCGGGAAGGCTTTGTATGACAAGCAGGATTATCTGTTTGCCCTAGCGGAAGAGATGCTGTTTCGGACGAAAGTGACAGATACCAATCGGTTGTATGAAATTATTGCTGAACTGAAATCACGGGCACAGGCACAGGCATTATCCGGCGGGCATACACTGGCTGTTATGCGGGGACTGTCGTATCTTTCTCCTGGATATCGGGAAATGGATCAGACGGTCGGATTGGAATTTTTCCAATTTATAGAACAGTTGGAGAAGAACTTTGAGAATAAGAAAGAGGAGATACAAAGAAAGTTAGAAGCAGTTGCAAAGAAGTTATTTACAAAAGAAAATCTTTTCCTTAACTATACAGCAGACGAAGAGGGTTATGCACAGATAAAGACAAAGATTGCCCTGTTTGTAAAGCAGTGTTATCAGAAGGAGAATACAGAATATACAGCAGAAAAGGAAAATTTCTTGGCTTACAAAAAAAATGAAGGATTTAAAACCTCTTCTCAGGTGCAGTATGTAGCAAGAACCGGGAATTTCCGCAATGCCGGATATAAATTTAGCGGGGCAATGCGGATTTTAACAGTAATTATGAATTATGAGTATATGTGGCTGAATATCCGAGTTAAGGGTGGAGCATATGGTTGTATGAGCGGATTTTTGCGGAATGGAGATTCTTATTTTGTCTCTTATCGAGATCCTCATATGGATGAAACCAATCAGATCTATAATGGAATTGCAGATTATGTGGAACACTTTACAGTAGATGAGCGGGATATGACCAAATATATTATTGGAACAATCAGTGACTTAGATGTTCCTTTAACGCCTTACAGCAAGGGAATACGTGCACTGGGGATCTATATGATGGGTGTAACGTATGAGATGATGCAGAAAGAGAGAGAAGAGATTCTGACTGCTACCCAGGAAACCATTCGGGGATTGGCTCCTGCCATTCGAGCTGTTTTAGAGGATGGAGTAGTCTGTGCAATCGGAAGTGAGGAAGCAATTGGGCAGTCAAAAATTCTTTTGGAAAAGCGAAATTTATTTGAAGGATAAATTTTTGATCTTAGATAAAGTCTCAATTTTAAAGATAGAGAGATATCTATAAAAAATATGTCTATCTATAGATAAAAAATAGAAATAAAAAAGCAGAATTTTAGGCAGAGGCTGCTATATTTTTTCTTATAACAGCCTCTATCTAAAATTTTAAAAGAAAAAATTCTATCTAAAATTCTAACCTAAACTTAAACATCTAAAATTGCCTGTTCGGAGCGGGCAAGAAATAAAGCTATAATTTGATTGTCCTCCATAGTAGCGGTTTTCCTCCTTTTGTTATCTACTTATATATTACGGAGTTATGTGGAGAGCTTACAAGAGGGAAGAAAAAATTTTGGGATCTGAAGGGAGAGGAGTTATCTGAAGGGGACGGCGGCTTGGCAAGTACTATCTGCTGACAGGTTCCGCTCCAAAGTGTGTGAGAGTTTCTAAGTATTCTGCCTATTTGTTTATCCTTCCGATGCGACCGGCACTTGATACGCCATCCATGGCTAGTCAAGTACCTTTTTCGGACATCCGTGTCCGAAAATCGCTGAGAGTCGAGCAGAATACTAAGAATCTCTAACATACTTGGAAGTCACCTGTCAGCAGATAGTACTTGCCAAATCACCTACGTATCGGCAGAATTTACATAAAAATTGGATGCCGTTTTTATCTTTGTTGTTTTGTTTTATATTGAAAGAGTTGGATGTTGTTTTATCTTCGCTGTTTTATTTTATATTGAAAGAGTTGGATGTTGCTTTATCTTTGCTGTTTTGTTTTATATTGAAAGAGTTGGATGTTGCTTTATCTTTGTGGTTTTATTTTATATTGAAAAAATCTAATGTAGTTTTATGATGATAAGGGAGCATTTATAATAATTTATTATCAATGTCAACAAATAGTGTGATACAACGGTTTTTTCTTTTTGCTGTTGTGCCGCAATTATTGGAACATATTACATCTTTTGGTTATGCTGTGAATTTCCCGCGTATTGGAGTTGCGGTTCACATAAGTGAAAAGAAAAATTTTCTCTGTCAACTAATCCTACCACTTTATCACTGTCATACAATTCAAGCAGAAATGCCGCTATCTGTGTGCTTGTATGGTATGTGCCAAACAATTTATCATAGTCATATTCCGTTACATTATTTGCAATTTTTCCAAATTCTGTTTTTGTTGCGGCGGGTGCTAATACTTTTGCCTGCATTTTTGCATGAGTAGTTTTTAATTCCCATGAAAGTCCTTCTGTAAAGGCACTGACATAAAATTTGGTTGCACAATACGTTACCGCATTTGGGACTACTGTATAACCGCCGCATGAAGAAACGTTGATAAGCTGTGCTTTTTCAGTATTTTTGAAATCACGTACAAATAAGGACGAAAGGATAGTGAGGGCTTCCACATTTAAGTGCAACATCTGACTGATTTTCCGCAAATCCTGATGACCTATGCTGTCATAATTGCCAAATCCCGCATTGTTAATCCATGTCTGCAAAGGGTAGGATTTTACATCTTCGTAAAATCTAAAAACATTTTGGGAAACAGACAAATCAATTACTTTCAGTACAACATCAAGTGTCGGATGTAAAGTTAAAATTTCCTGCTGCAATGCTTCCAGTCTGTTTTTCCTGCGGGCAATTAAAATTAGATTACTTCCACGCTCTGCAAATGCCTTTGCCGTTTCATACCCTATACCAGAGCTTGCCCCTGTAATAACAGTGTATCTTTTTGTGTTTTGAACCATTTACAAAACCTCCTCGTTTTTGATATAATACAAGCATACAATGTAGAGTAAACTCTATGTCAAGGGGATAGGAAGTGATTTTTTGAAATATTTTATAGGTGAATTTTCAAGGCTTACAAATTTAGGAATACATACTCTGCGTTATTATGAACATGAAGGCTTAATTACGCCGGGGCGTAATTCCAGTAACCGCCGCTGCTATTCAGATAAAGACTTTATATGGATTGAATTTATCAAACGTCTAAAAGAAACGGGGATGCCGATTAAGAAGATACAGCATTATGCAAAACTGCGGGCGGCGGGAATCCCTACTTTGTATGAGCGGATGGAAATGTTGATTGCACATAGAGAAGCCTTAAATGAACAGATAAGACAGCTACAGGAACATAGGACAAAACTGGATGACAAAATTGATTTTTACCGACAGGAAATAGAACGCATATCAAAAAATAATTAGGATGTAATAATACGCCTGTTTTTTCTGAAAAGATTGAAAACAGGCGTAAATTTTTGCTTCCTTGTTTGAAATTTTTCAAATTTTTTCAATATTAAGAAGCAAGGAAAACTGTTTAAAGGAATTTTCTCAAAATTTCGGTAAAACGGTCCTATGAGGTGTTGTAGGCAATGAGAGAATTTTCAAGAGGGTTTGGGATGCTTCCTAACAGGCAAAAGCTGTCCGGCAAGCCATAGGCATGGACGGGCGGATTTACGGAAAAGGGTATCCATTTCCTATGTTTGCTCTGAAACTTCTTGCTTTAGCAAATATGGAAGGGGGAATAGGCTATAATAAGCGGGACGGTGTGACAAAGGCTCTTGTCTTTGTTGTTTTAGTAAGAAAATTCAGGAAAGTACAGCTGCCTTTTTGGGAGGTTCTGTTTTGCTGCGACTTTGGAAAAAACTTAGCCGTTCTTAGTGTTCTGATTCATTTTAGCGATTGGCGGGCATGGACGCCCGACAAAGGCACTTGACTAGCCATGGATGGCGTATCAAGTGCCGGTCGCACCGGAAGGATCAACAGATAGGCAGAACACTTAGAACTGCTTTGTTTTTGGAGAGCGGAGCAGCAAAACAGAACCTCCCAAAAAGGCAGCGTCCTCCCCACAACCCACAACCCTGATTTTACCTAAATTTTGCATACTTACTTCCCTATCTGGAAAAAATATGGTATAGTAAAAATTATGTCATACCGACAAATAAACAAAAGAATTCGGGAGGTTGTTGTGAAGAAGATTCTTAGATATCTAAAAGATTATCGAAAGGAAAGTATTCTGGCACCTTTATTCAAGATGCTAGAAGCGTCCTTCGAACTGCTGATTCCGCTTGTGGTAGCAGCAATTATTGATCAGGGTATCCCCAACAGGGATAACAGTTATATTATACAAATGTGTATCATCATGATTGTACTAGGCATAATTGGACTGACCTGTTCTCTGACAGCACAATATTTTTCAGCCAGAGCAGCAGTTGGATTTGCCACAAAGCTGCGTCATGCATTATTTTCCCATATCCAAAGTCTTTCTTTTACAGAAATGGATACCATAGGGACATCGACATTAATTACTCGTATGACAAGTGATGTCAATCAAGTACAGAGTTGTGTCAATATGGTGCTTCGGCTGTTTCTGCGTTCTCCTTTTATTGTATTAGGGGCAATGGTAATGGCATTTACGATTGATTGGAAAGCGGCAATGGTATTTGTGGTAACCATTCCTTTGCTCTGCATTGTAGTATTTGGCGTGATGCTGGTTACAATGCCTTTGTATAAGAAAGTACAGGCAGGGTTGGATAAAGTACTTGGAATTACCAGAGAGAATTTAACCGGGGCAAGGGTAATCCGGGCATTTAATAAAGAAGAGAGTGAAATCCGTTATTTTACCAATCACAACCAGCTTTTGACAACTATGCAGGTGCATGTAGGAAAAATTGCTGCATTAACCAATCCATTTACCTATATTATTATTAATGGGGCGATTGTAGCATTGATTTATATCGGTGCCGTTCGGGTCGAGAGCGGAATTCTTCTGCAGGGACAAGTGGTAGCACTGGTAAATTATATGTCACAGATCTTAGTGGAGTTAATTAAGATGGCGGATTTAATTGTAAATATTACAAAGTCAGTGGCATGCGGAGATCGAATTCAGAGTGTTTTTGAGACCAAATCTAGTATTGTTAGTATGAGTGAGACAAAAGAGCAGGAAAGAACGGATTATGCCGTGGAATTGGAACATGTCTGTCTGACTTATCAAAAGGCTGGTGCAGAGTCGCTTACCGATATTAATTTGAAAGTAAAAAAGGGGCAGACCATTGGTGTAATCGGCGGAACGGGTTCTGGAAAAACTTCTCTGGTGCATTTGATTCCAAGGTTTTATGATGCAACAAAAGGAACTGTAAAGATTAACGGAGTGGATGTGCGGGATTATTCAATTGAAGAACTGCGGAACAAGATTGGAATTGTAATGCAGAAGGCGGTGCTTTTTAAAGGGACAATTCGAGAAAATCTTTTGTGGGGAAACCGGGAGGCAGAGGAGGCAGATCTTTGGGAAGCATTAGAAACGGCACAGGCGAAAGAGATTGTGGAAGGAAAAGAAGGCGGATTGGATTCTGGCATTGCACAGGGCGGAAAGAATCTTTCCGGTGGTCAGAGACAGCGGTTTACGATTGCCCGTGCACTGGTAAGAAAACCAGAAATCTTGATTTTAGATGACAGTGCTTCTGCATTGGACTATGCGACAGATGCCAGACTGCGAAAGGCACTCCGTGAGAGAAAAGAGGAGATGACGGTATTTGTTGTATCACAGAGAACCTCATCGATTCAGTATGCCGATCAGATTATTGTATTAGATGACGGAGCAGCAGTTGGAATCGGAACACATGAAGAGCTGCTGCAGACTTGTCCGGTATATCAGGAAATCTATTATTCTCAATTTCCAAAGGAGGCAAAATAATGGCACAAGAGAAAACCAAAAGGAAAAAGCAGATACAAACATTGAAAAAAGTAATGCAGTTTATCGGAAAACATTGGCTGTTTCTGTTTCTTTCAATTCTGTTTGGAGCAGTTACCGTGGCATTGAGACTGTATCTTCCGATTTTAATCGGGGATGCGGTAAATCTTATTGTGGGAAAGGGAAATGTAGATTTTTCTGGTTTGTTTCTAATAGCAAGGACGATGGTAGTGATTATTTTGCTGACAGCAGGTGCACAATGGCTGATGAATATCTGTAATAATAAAATTACTTATCAGGTGGTGCGGGATATTCGGGAAAAAGCTTTTCGGAAGCTGGAGATTTTGCCGTTAAAGTATATTGATTCTCATTCATATGGGGAGATTGTCAGTCGGGTTATTGCAGATGTAGATCAGTTTGCAGATGGATTATTAATGGGATTCACACAGTTTTTTACGGGATTTATTACGATTGTTGGAACACTTGTGATTATGCTTACTAAGAATGTTGGAATTACCATTGTTGTGATTTTAGTAACGCCGATTTCCTTGTTTGTGGCTAGTTTTATTGCTAGAAAGACGTATACCATGTTTAAGCTTCAGTCAGAGACCAGAGGAGAGCAGACGGCGTTTATCGATGAGATGATTGGAAATCAAAAGGTAGTGCAGGCATTTGGACATGAAAAGGAAGCGATGGAGCAGTTTGATCTGATAAATGAGCGGTTAGGAAGCTGCTCGTTAAAGGCAATCTTTTTTTCGTCTATTACCAATCCATCGACCCGTTTTGTCAATAGTCTGGTCTATACCGGAGTGGCATTGACTGGTGCAATGGCTGTAGTAAAGGGATCGCTTTCAGTGGGGGATTTAACCAGTTTGTTAAGTTATGCCAATCAGTATACGAAGCCGTTTAATGAAATTTCCGGTGTGGTAACAGAGCTGCAGAATGCACTTGCCTGTGTAGCACGGGTATTTGAACTGATAGAAGAAGAGGCACAGGTTCCAGATGCAGTGGATGCGGTAGAAAAGGTGCAGGTGAATGGGGAGGTTTCTTTAAAGAATGTCAATTTTTCTTATGTGCCGGAGCAGAAATTAATTCAAAATTTTAGTCTGCAGGTAAAGCCGGGACAGAGGGTGGCAATTGTAGGACCGACTGGATGCGGAAAGACGACGATTATCAATCTTTTGATGCGGTTTTATGATGTGGACAGCGGATCGATTCGGGTAGACGGAACAGATATTCGCCATATGACCCGCAGAAGTCTGCGTGCCGGATATGGAATGGTGCTTCAGGAAACCTGGCTGAAGGCAGGAACGATTCGGGAGAATATTGTTATGGGAAAGCCGGACGCATCAGAGGATGAGATATTGGCAGCGGCAAAGGCTTCTCATGCCCATAGTTTTATTAAGCGGCTGCCAAACGGATATGATACACAGATTGGAGAGGATGGGGGCAGTCTTTCTCAGGGACAGAAGCAGCTTCTTTGTATTACCCGAGTGATGCTTTGCCTGCCTCCTATGCTGATTTTGGATGAGGCAACGTCTTCGATTGATACACGAACTGAGATTCGAATTCAGAAAGCATTTGCCCGAATGATGGAGGGAAGAACCAGTTTTATTGTGGCACACCGTCTGTCTACGATTCGGGAAGCGGATATTATATTGGTGATGAAAGACGGAAATATTATTGAGCAGGGAAATCATGAGACACTGCTGGCACAGGGAGGATTTTATGCAAATCTCTATCAGAGCCAATTTAGTATGTAAAAAATTTATTGTCCGATTGGAAAATAATACTTGTCAAATGCAAAAAAAAGAGGTTTAATTATGGAGATGATAAAAAAGCAATAGTGAAATTGGAAGAAAATCAGAAAGGCGTGAAAAAAGATGGGTAAGACAATTATTCCAAAGGGATATCATTCCGAGCTGAATCTGCATGATACCCAAGTAGCAATTAAGACAGTAAAGGATTTTTTTGAGGCATTATTGGCAGAGCGGCTGAATTTGCTTCGGGTGTCGGCTCCTCTGTTTGTGGATCCAGCTTCCGGGTTGAATGATAATTTAAATGGGGTAGAAAGACCGGTAGATTTCGAGATTAAGGAGATTGACGGGTTAAGGGCGGAGGTCGTTCATTCGCTGGCAAAGTGGAAGCGGTATGCTTTAAAAAAGTACGGGTTTTCTCAGGGAGAGGGACTCTATACCGATATGAATGCGATTCGCAGAGATGAAGAGATGGACAATATTCACTCAATTTTTGTCGATCAGTGGGACTGGGAAAAGGTGATTACAAGAGAGGAACGAACTTTAGAAACCCTGAAAAGTACCGTTCGAACTGTCTATAAAGTACTTCGAAAGACCGAAAAATTTATGGCGATTCAATATGACTATATCGAAGAAATTCTGCCAGCAAATATATTTTTTATTACAACTCAGGAACTAGCGGATATGTTTCCAGATTATACGCCAAAGGAGAGAGAGTTTTATATTACAAAGGCAAAAGGTGCAGTCTGTATTATGAAAATTGGCGATAAAATGGAAAATGGAGAGCGTCATGATGGGCGTGCACCGGATTATGACGATTGGGAGTTAAATGCAGATATTGTGGTTTATTATCCGGTATTGGATATTGCATTGGAATTGTCTTCTATGGGAATCCGGGTAGATGAGAATGCATTGAGAACACAGTTGGAAAAGGCAGGATGTACCGAACGGGCGGAGCTTCCGTTTCAAAAGGCAATTTTGGAAAATCAGCTGCCGTTTACTATTGGCGGAGGAATCGGACAGTCTAGAATCTGTATGTTTTTCTTAAGAAAAGCACATATTGGAGAAGTACAGAGTTCCATTTGGCCAAAAGAGATCATAGAAGAGACCAGCTTAAATGGAATACAGTTATTATAGAAAAAAATAGTTAAAAAAAAGAGTGTGGAGCAAAGGCTCTGCACTCTTTCCTAATGTACACGGGCATCGAAAAGAACTATATCAGCAGAGCTGATCAGAGCGGACAGACGCCCAGTGTAGTCAAATCGGATATTCGCAATCCGCTTTGCTACTTGCTCATAACCTCACAAGGAAGTCCCAACCCACCGCTTTCACCTTGGCGGCTTAGAAGCGGGGGACTT
>CAJUEI010000100.1 GCA_910585255.1 uncultured Lachnospiraceae bacterium | reverse complement strand
TTCCGTCCGGCTGGATACACGTAAATTCAGAAGTCTTAGAGCTTCTGCTTTCCAGAGAGCGGAACAGCGTGCTTCTAATGTACTCTGGCGTCCTGATTGTATGAGAAAAATCTTTTGAAAATCTTGCGAAAGAGGATGCTTTTCGTTATAATAAAGATAACGCTGCCAGAAAGAAATGGAGGGCACATGGCAAAGAAAGTTTATCTGGTGGATACCGAAAATGTTGGAGCAGTCTGGAAACACCTGTTTCAGTTTGCAGCAAATACAGATGATATTTTACTGTTTTATACAGAAAATACACCGTTCCTTTCTTATAATGATTTGGAGTTTATCTTATCTTATAAAGAGCGTTTTACTATGATAAAATGTTATACTGGGAATAATGCACTTGATTTTCAATTAGTATCTTATCTGGGATTTTTAATGAAAACAGGGGCAAAAACACAGTATATTATTGTATCAAATGATACCGGATATGATGCAATGATTCGGTTTTGGAGCGATAGAGAGAGGAATGTATCACGTCTGTCCCAGGCAGAATTAGTTCGCAAAGTGAAACAAAAAGAAGAGAAAATTTTAGCAGAAAAGGCTTTAACAGAAAAAGGTGCCGCTGGGGGAAATTTGACAGGGCAAAAAGAAGATCAGGGAAGCACAGAAAAGCAGGGAGAACAGATAGAGGAAGGAAATCAAAGAGAAAGTGTAGCGGATACTGAGTCAGAAGCGGTAAAAATACAGATTCTTACTTTGGAGAATACAAAACCGGAATCTGTTGGGTTCGAATATTCCGATGAGGAAATATTAATTCAGGGGGTTCTTTCGGATGAAAAAAGCAGGGAAGTGATTGGCTGGATTGTAAAGATGCTTCATCAATATAGTGCAAAGCAGCTTCAGCAGATACACCATGAAATGATAAAAAAATATGGGCAGAAAGATGGCGGGCAGATGTATAAATTGATTAAACCGATTTTGAAACAGTTTTATCATATGCAGCAGACAACTGCAGAAAAAGAGGATAACAGTCAAAATTCGGTAATCGAGGTAATTACGTAATAGCAGCTTTCTAAAAGCAAAAGCGGTCAGCTGGCAGCGGATTAGGGAATAAAAAAAGATTGGAAAAGAGAAGCGGATATGAGATTAATACAAATAGAGGATACAAAGAAAGAATTAGAGCAGCAGGTAAAAGAGCTTTATTTGGAAGCATTTCCAAAGGAGGAGCGAAAGCCATATGAACTGATGAAACAAAAGCAGCGAGAGGGAAAGATGCAGATTTGGGCAGTTGTGCAGGAGGATAAGTTGGATTTCTGTGGGCTTGCCATTACCATTTTATATAGAGATATTGTGCTTTTAGATTATTTTGCAATATGTCAGGATAAGCGGGGAAAAGGGATTGGATCAAAGATATTGGCAAAGATAAAGGAAAAGTATGCTGGGAAACGGTTATTTTTAGAGATTGAATCGGTTAGTGAAAGATTGGAGGGGCTGTCAAAGGAGGAACGAACGATACGGGAGAGACGAAAGGGGTTTTATAGTCGGAACGGTATGAAAGAGACAGGATTAGAAGTGGTATTATATGGAGTTTCGATGGAAGTGCTTTCTGCTGGAGGAGAGATTGATTTTAAAGAATATCTTTCTTTATATGTGGATACTTTTGGAGAGAAAGTAGCAGAAAAGATAAAATGGGATAAAAAGGGCGAAAGTTAATAAAAAGTATAATAGCTGGATTTAAGAGGTATAGGTTCTAAATCTGGCTATTTTTATGTAAAATTTTAACCTCATCAAGGAAGCAGTATAAAATGGCTGCTTTCTTAATTTTGATATTGGAAACAGAAATCAGGTAGAGATGTTCTCTTTTTTTATATAATTTTATTTACAAATTTGATGTAAGAAAGTATAATTATCATTATAATAGTGTAAAAATTTGAATCATAAATTCTGTACTGTATAGAGAAAAGAAAATCACTTTTTTGGTTATGAATTATAGAAAAAAACGGAGGTTTATATGGAACAAAAAAAATTAATCAAACCGCCTGTAGAGATTCGCTATAGGGAGGAATTAGAAGCATTAAAGGCTGCAGATACCGGACGAGTACCGGAGAATTGGAAGATGTCTCCTAAAGCGGTTCGCACCTTTATTTTAGGCAGTTCAAAGCCGGTTGTTTATCAAGATAAGGAATATAAAATTGAGAAAAAATATTTTGGAAATGATGCATTAATTGAGCGGTGTATTGTAACGTTAGCCGGGAATCGGGGGCTTATGCTGGTGGGTGAGCCAGGGACAGCAAAGACCATGCTTTCGGAGCTGCTTTCTGCGGCTATTAGTGGAGTCAGTACGAATACTATTCAGGGAACAGCAGGAACGACAGAGGATATGATAAAATATTCCTGGAATTATGCCCTTTTATTGGCAAATGGACCGAGCCGGGAGGCTTTAGTGCCGGCACCTTTGTATGTGGGAATGGAGAAGGGGATTCTAACTCGATTTGAAGAGATTACCAGAACACCTGTCGAGATACAGGATAGTTTGATCAGTGTATTAAGTGATAAAGTGCTGAATGTACCAGAACTAGGGGACGAAGGATTTTTATTTGCAAAGCCTGGGTTTAATGTAATTGGAACGGCAAATACCAGAGACAAGGGTGTTAATGAAATGAGCAGTGCACTAAAGCGGCGTTTTAATTTTGAAACGGTAATGCCGGTTCGGGAAGTCTCTATGGAGAAGCAGATTATATTAAATGAAGTAACGAAGTTGGCACAGGAAAGTCATATTGAGATGAGTGCGGATGAGGATGTAGCCGAACTTTTGGCTTCTACTTATCATGAACTTCGGGAAGGAATTTCTTCCTATGGGCATCGGATTGATAAACCTGCGGCGGTTATGAGCACAGCAGAGGCAGTTTCGGTCTATTATCAGACGATGATTACTGGATATTATTATGGAGAGGAGCGGATGAGTGTGGATTGTCTGGTGCAGAGTCTGCTTGGAGCGGTGGCAAAAGAGAATCGAGATGATCTAGAGAAGGTAAAGGGGTATTTTAATACTGTAATTCGAGATAAAAGTAATAAAGAGGGTGGATTATGGAAAGAATATTACGAAGCAAGGAAATGGCTGAAATAAGACTGCTTCCGATTCGACATCACAGTCCGGCATGTGCGTTTCATGTGGAGCAGGTTATTCAAAGCTGGAAGCCTTCGATTATTTTAATTGAAGGTCCAGATAATGCGAATTCTTTAATTCCGATTATGGTACATAGCGAAACCAAAGCCCCTTTTGCCATTTATTATTCTTATCATGATACCACAGGACAGATTTCAGAAGAAAAGGGATATTATAAATGTTATTATCCGTTTTTGGATTATTCACCGGAACTGGCGGCATTGAAAGAGGGAAACAGACAGGAGATTCCAACGGCTTTTATTGATCTGCCGTATGGGGATATTTTGGCGGCTTCAAAAGAAGGAAAAGGGCTTTTAAAGGAAGAGGAAAAGAATAATTATAATGATGACTATCTGCTTTCAAGAAATGACTATATTCGGCAGCTTTGCGAAAAAACCGGGCTTCGCAATTTTGATGAATTTTGGGAAAAATATTTTGAACTGAATGGTTTGAATCAGGAGAGTGACAGATGGTTTTCGAATCTGCTTATTTACTGCCGGCTTGCACGAGAGAATACTTCTGAGGAAGAGTTAAAAGAGGAGGGCTGCTTGGCGAGAGAATCCTATATGGCAGCTTCGATTTTGGAGCGGATAGAGAAGAGAGAACAGACGGGGGAAGTATATCGAGTATTAGTGGTAACAGGAGGATTCCATACACCTGCTCTACAGAAACTTCTAGAAGAGGGGTCGAAAAAAGAGCATAGGAAAAAGGTTTCATCAGGTGATCAGGGTGTCTATCTGATGCCCTATTCGATGCAGGCAACAGATGCTTTAAACGGATATGCCAGTGGGATGCCGTTTCCCGAGTTTTATCAGCGGATCTGGGAGGGAATTGCTGAAGGGACTCCTTACCATCGGGCGGTTTTGGATCTGATTGTTTCTTCTGGAAAGGAAACCAGAAAAAAGGAAGGATTTCTGTCGACTTATGATGAGATCTGTGCCTGTCAGATGGCAGAGGGACTTGCTTTATTAAGAGGAAAACAGGAACCGGGTGCCTATGAGCTTTTGGATGCGGTGCTGTCTTCTTATGTAAAAGGCGAATATAATTTAGCTACGGATCTGCCGATACGGATTTTAAAAAAGCAGATGCAGGGAAAACGGATGGGAAAGCTGTGCGAGGATGCCAATGTGCCGCCGATTATCCATGATTTTGAATCCTGGTGTAAAAAGTTCGGTTTAAAAACACGTTCGACTTTGGAGACAGAAACCACACTTTCGATTTTTTCTAACAGCCGGCATCGGCAGATCAGTATGTTTTTTTATCGAATGGTATTTTTAGGGACGGCATTTGCCAAGAAAGTAAAAGGACCGAATCTGCAGTTAAAAAGGGATAAGAATTTAATGCGGGAGATCTGGAGCTATAAATGGAGTGTTCAGGTACATGCGGCATTAATTGATGTTTCGGTGCAGGGAGCTACTATAGAGGAAGCGGCAAACAGTCTGGTAAAGGAAGAGTTAAAGAAAGAGATGGGAGCCGGAAAAAGTGCATTACTTTTGACGCAAGTATTTGAAATGGGATTAAAGGAACAGCTTTTTTTGGTTTATGATCAGGTCTATGAACGGATTTTAAAGGATACGGATTTTTATTCTATTGCAGAGGCATTGAAATCTTTTATGATGATGGAAGAACTGGGAAGTCTCTATGAAACGGAGCTAAAATTTGGGCTGCTGCTTTCTGTCAGTGTACAAAAATTAATTCAGCTGCTGCCTTCTATGACACAGATAAAAGAGGAAGATCTGGTGCCTTGTATGGAGGCTTTAAAATTGCTTTATCAGATTACAGGGCATAAAAGGGCAAAAGAAGGGGAGTTTTTAACGGAGAAAGAGAGTTATTTTGAAGCGTTGGAGCAGATGATTTTGGATACACAGATTCAGGCTGGGCTAAATGGATGTATCCATGGAATTTTATATGGCGGCGGTCGGGAAGGACTCGATCAGGTAGAGCAGGTCTGTCAGGGATATCTGACCGGAACGGCAGAACAGAGGAAAAAAACGGCTTTATTTTTCCGAGGATTATTTTATACGGCAAGGGATTTGATTTTTATAGGAGGGCAGTTCTTAGATCGGCTGGATGATTTTTTCGGAAAGATTGGAGAGGAAGAGTTTATGGAACTTTTGCCGGAACTTAGAATGGCATTTGCCTATTTTACTCCTAGGGAGACGGATCGGATTGCCGAGATGGCAGCCGGACTGCATGGAAAGAAAAAAGAAGAAATGTTAGAGATGGCAGAGGTACTTCCAGAGTGGTATACCTATGGAAAGGAAATCGATCAGTGGATTCAAAGTAAAATGCAGGAAAAACAGTGAGAGAAAAAAATATGGTAAGGGGGGCAGCTTATGGCAGATGAACAGGAGATTTTAAACAGATGGCGGCTTGTTCTTGGAAAATATGCTTCTGAACAGATATCATTTTCTTCGGACTCCGTTGACTATATGGGAATGGAAGAAGTTCTTGATTATCTTTATTCAAGAGAGTATGGGGAAGAACAAGAGATTCGGGAGCGTTCCGGCGGAAGGGAGGATTCGAATCTTACCGTTCCAAGCTGGATTCAAAAGATAAAGAAATTATTTCCAAAGCGTACCGTAGAGGTAATGGAGCAGCATGCATTAGAAAAGTATGGTATGACAGAATTACTGACTGATCCGGATGTACTTCGGAAATTGGAGCCGAATCGGGAATTGTTAAAGACAATTATGGAATTGAAACATATGATGAAGGGGGAAGTGCTTGCTTTAGCAAGAGAAGTGGTGCGAAAGGTAGCGGAGGAAATTACTAAGAAGTTAGAACAGGAAATGCGGGTTTCTTTACTGGGAAGGATCAATCGAAATATAAGCAGTCCGGTAAAATCGGCAAGGAATCTGGATATAAAGCGGACGATTCGGATGAATCTGAAAAATTATGATACCGAGCAGAGACGATTGGTGTTAAAGCAGGTCTATTTTAATGCCAGACAGAAGCGGTATAACCAGTGGAGAGTAATTGTCTGTGTAGATGAAAGCGGATCGATGCTGGATTCGGTGATACATAGTGCGATTATGGCAGGAATTTTTGCAAAAATGCCGATGCTGGATACAAAATTGGTGATCTTTGATACTAATGTAGTAGATTTAAGCGGCTATGTATCCGATCCAGTGGAAACCTTGATGAGTGTGCAGTTGGGCGGCGGTACCAATATTGCCGGGGCATTGGATTATTGTGAGAGACTGATTGAGATTCCCTATCGGACGATGGTGGTATTGGTTTCCGATCTCTATGAGGGATATGGCTATCAGAATCTCTATAGGGTCAGTAAGGGAATTATAGAAAGCGGAGCAAAACTGATTGCTTTAACGGCATTGGATATGGATGCAAATCCAAATTATGACAGAACGGCTGCGGCTGCACTGGCAGATATGGGTGCCTTTGTAGGAGCAATGACACCGGAGGAGCTGGCGGAATGGATGGGGAAGATAATAGCATGAGTGAATGGAAGAATCTATTAGAAGAGGCAGACGATGAGTATTTAATTGGCTTGGCGAATAAAGGAATTCTAAAACGGGCTTATAAGGATAAAGAAGAAACTGTAGTAGAGATTGTAAAGATGGAAAAAGAGGCGGAGATAAAAGTAGGGGAAGAGACGGTAAGCGTTCGCTATCCTCTGGGAGACAGTCAGTGTTCCTGTCCGTCTAAAAGTATATGCCGCCATATTGTACTGGCGATTTTAGTATTAAAGGAAACGGTGGGAAAAGAAAAGGCAGGGGGAGCAGAAGCGGGACAGGAAGAGTTAGAAAACAATATTCCAACAGAAGCGACTCTGGTATCAGAGGAGGTTCCGAATAAAGAAGTACCGGAGAAGAAAAAGAGTGAAAAAATTTTAGAAGAGATTGCACAATATCCGTTAAAAAATATAAAAAAAATCTTGGGAGTACGGCAGTTTCAAAATCTGATCGGGCAGATAAAATTGGAACAATATCCAAAGATTACCTATTCTTCGGTGATTACTGTAAAGCTGCCGGAGCAGGATAAAACCGTGAAATTGCTGTCACCGTTAGAGTATTCCTCTTGTACTTGCCATAAAAAGGAGTTTTGTGTTCATAAGGCAAGTGCTGTTTTATGGTGTCAGTTAGAGATGGGGCAGGTGACGAAAGAAAGTCTGATAGAAGAAGCAATAGAGAGTGTGGAGTTTCATCCTGAGCAGATAAAAGAGGCAGCAGGACAGATGAAGGAATTTTTAGAGGAACTGCTTGGAACAGGACTTTCTAGAACCTCACCGGATATTTTAGATTATTTAGAGCGGCTGGCGATTATTAGTCACAATGCCAATCTTCCGAAATATGAAGGATATTTTCGTGCACTTTTTGATTCCTATAAGAAGTATTTTCAGCGGAAGGCTTCTTTTCAGACACGGGATTTAATGCTGCAGATCACACGTCTGTATCGAAGAATAGAACTGCTTTTACAGGCGGCTAATAGTATGGAAATTAGAGAGTATGCCGGGGAGTTTAAGGCGGAGTATCACTCGGTTGGAAGTCTGGATTTAATAGGAATAGCGATTGAACATTTTGCAAGTCAGACCGGTTACGCAGGAGAGACGGTGTATTTTTTGGAGGAAAATACAAAGGAGTGGTATACCTATACGATTGCCAGACCGGTTTTTTATGAAAAGGGCAGAGGATATGGAAAGTCGGAAAAGGGACAGGCACCTTGGGGGTTAATGATCCCGTTAGAGGAACTTTCCGAAAAGCGGATTCATCTTTCAAAGGCAAAATGTGACGATCGAAATCGGCTTTCTTCTAGTCAGGAGACAAAGGGTGTGCTGGTAGGAGAGAGAAATCTGACTTGGAAAGAGTTAGAGGGGTGGTATTATCAGGATTTTCAAACTTTGTTTTTAGAGCAGATTGGGCAGGAAAGGGGACAGTGGCTCCGGGGGCAGAGGGATTGGAAAGATGCCGTGAAACTGGTGTTGGTGCAGCCGGATTCCTTTGCAAAAGCAGAGTTTTCCGAAACGGATCAGAAACTTTCGATGATACTTTTTGATAAGGCAGGGCTGGAAGTTGTGGTAGAGGTGGTTTATTCTAAGAGAGAGGAAGAGGGAATACGGTATTTGGAGCGGATTCGGCAGAAGCGAATACCGGCGTTTTTAGGGAAGGTTTATTTAAGGGATGGAAGGATTCGGATGTATCCGGTGGCGTTAATGGATCGGAAGGAGATTCGGGATGAATGGGTATGATTCTAAGGAAGAGGTATTGGAGGTATTGTTGGAGAGGGTGTATTGGATTATGGAGGAGCTTTATCAGAGTGGGTTTGATACGGTGCATGACAGTACATTGGAGGAGTTGGGAAAGGTTCAGGGGCTGGTTGGGCAGTATGGAATGAGTGGGTTGGCGGAGTTATTAAAGCAGATTTTGGATGGGGTGGGGATGCGGCGGCATCGGATTGCTGGGAAAGAGGAGGATCGGATGGGGGAGATTTATACTCGGGTGAATGAATATCTGTATTTGGGGATGGAGAAGATTGCTTATGATCGGGGGTGGGGGTATTATTGTAAAGCTGGGGGGGAGGAGGCTCAGACTTAAGGATTTGGGTGTTAGAGGGGCGATCCGGACGGAAGTACCATTAGGGGATTCTCTGCTGGGACCGTTTGCACTAAGGCTTCCTCGCAGCGGGCACATAAGATGCTAAAGTACAGCATCTAAGTGCCGGCGGGAAGCAATACCCCTGCAGAGATTCCCCTAATGATACTTCCTGTTTATTCTGGTTGGATTGTTTTTTGAATGACTGCATTGTGGTCGGGATTGTGTGATAGTTTGGTGTTTTGGGGTGGATAGTGATAAAGGATAGTTGGATAAGATTGTTGAGAAGAAAGGAAAAATGGTTATGATACAGTTGACAAATGTTCAGTCGCAGGCTTTGATAGAGGTTTTTGAGCAGCTTCATTTAGGGGAAGATTTAGTGGGGGAATTGGAAGAATATATGGATGGAAAGAGAGGCGAGGAGGTGCTTTCAAAGCTTTCTTTTCAGGATTTAAAGAATAGGAGCAGTAGGGTTTCTTCGGATCTTTTTCTTACGTTTGCAAAGAAGGGGATGGCTGCAGAGGCGAGGCGGTTTTTTAATATTTTGTTTGCAGTTGGGGGACCTTCTTGTGGGGTGATGCTTCCTGATGTGATGACTGTGAATCGGGATAAGAAGATTGGGATTGAGCCAGAGAAAGTTATAGCAGTGTATGCGTATGAGTGTGGGGAAAGGGATGTCTCGGAGCCGAATCGGAAGAGGTTTGAGATGGTGACACAGGGGAATACGGAGTGGATTCGAAAGGCTTTGTGTTATAAGAAGGGACAGAAAGAGAGCGGGAAGCTGGTGCTTTATGCGTTGTATTTTCTTTTTAAGTATCCAGATGGGAAGCCGGCTGTTCAAGGGGATTTTGAGGAAGGGGTTCTTGGTGGGATTCATCGGTTTTTTGAGAAGGGGAAGAATGTTGCAGAGGATCTTTTGGAGGAAGAGGATCGGGAGCTGATGAGGGAGTATGAGGATTGTGTGTGCGGGCAAGTGAATATGATGCTGAATCAAGGATTGCTTTCGGAGGAGAGAAAGCGGATTACAGAGGGTCTGCATCAGGAGGAACTTTCGGAGGAGATAAAGAAGCTGGTTAAGCGGCATACGGTGATCTTTGACGTGGTAAAACGAACGGCGGGGCTGGCTTTTATAAATTTTGCGTTTTCGAATTGTTTGAGAAATTTTCTTTCTTTGTCTCTTTCTATTAATCGGATGGCGACATTGGAGGGAATGAGTCATGCAGATTTTCGGCAGGATTTAAGGATTCGGGGCGGAAATTTTGATCAGATATTTGGGATTGATACAGAGAAGTATATTCTTTGGGCAGCGGAAAAATCTCATAAAAATATTCTTCGGGTACAGTTTGAACGGAATCGGGAAAGTTATATTCACTGTTGTGATACGGCACCGGTTCCGATAGCGAGTCGAATGATAGATGTGGTGAGAGAACAAGATCCTTCTTTTTATCAGCAGAGAAAGGATGTTATGCAGGAGAGGGAGCAGGAAAAGGTTGTAAAGGAAGCGGTTAAGTGTTATTTTTGTGATTCAAATGCGGGATGTTTTACTAATAATAAGAATTTAAAACAGGTGGGGAATACCATTCAGGATTATTTAGAGGGAAGGGCAAAGATAGAGCAGTTGTATTTGTATGAGGATCAGATTGAACATCAGGAAAATTCTTATTCGTTAGTGGATCAGTATTATCGGGATTATGGGGGAGATGCATTTTATAGAAGATGTATGGTTTATATTGCAATGGAAAAGTATGGGTATTATTTTAGAAAGAATATAAGGAATAGTAATGTAGAAGAGGAAACGAAGCGGATTTTTACGGTGCTGAAACAGGAAAATATGGATTTTGTTCATCAGATTAAATTATTGATTAATATAGTGGATGATATGCGTTATCAGGATAATTTAAAAAAGAAGTTTGTGGAAGCAGCAAAGAGTATTTTTATGGAGTACCTTTTGAAACAGCGGGAAGAGGTTCTTGCGGTTTTTCAGGGGCTTGGTATATTTGGGCGGCAGTTTGTATTGCGTCTTTTGGATGAATGTGCGTTGGAAAATAAGCAGGAAATTTTAGCGGTTTCGAAGGATTCTTCTAAGATTGTCAGGGAGACTTTGATAGAAATTTTGTATCAGCATATGGATTGGGAAGAGGAAGTAAAAGAATTTTTAAGTGCAAAGAGAGCGGCAGAACGGGAGATAGGGATTCGGGTGCTGGCACATTGGGGGGCAGAGAAGTATCAGAAGGAGTTGGAACAGGCTTTAGAGAAAGAAAAGAATGGAAAGGTACAGATGCTGTTGAAAGAAGTTTTGCAGATGGAGACGGAAGAGGAAACGGAAGAACAGGGAGCAACAAAAGAGGGATTGGTAAAGTCTATTCATATAGGAGGGCGTTCCCGCTCTCTTGCCTGGGCTTATCAGAAGCCGTTTTCTGTGGTACATAAAAAGAATGGAGAAGAGGCTTCTAAGGAGTATCTGCAGGCGATTCTGCTTTATTATTCGACTATGCAGCCTTGTGGAGTGAGTAAAGATGCTGTTTTACTTGCAGAGGAACTGCAGCCGGCGGAGCTTGCGGTTTATGTAAATGAATTGTTTGACAGATGGATGGAAGCCGGAGCAGAGGCAAAGAAACGGTGGGTGCTTTTTGCGGCTTCGATTCATGGAGGGATGGAGATTGTTAAGAAACTGCAGCATCAGATTCAGGAGTGGCCAAAGTATGCCAGAGGAGCGATTGCTTCGGATGCGGTACAGGCTTTGGCTTTAAATCCTGATCCGCAGGCACTTTTGATTGTGGATGGGATTGCCAGAAAGTTTAAATTTAAGCAGGTAAAGACAGCAGCCGGAAAGGCATTGGATTTTGCGGCAGCACAGCTTGGATTGGAGAGGGAGGAATTAGAGGATCGGATTGTGCCGGATTTGGGATTTAATGAGCAGATGGAGCGGGTATTTGACTATGGGGAGAGACGCTTTACTGTGACAATTACTACGGCATTGGAGATAGAGGTGTTTGATGAGAAGAAAAAGAAATTAAAAAGTCTGCCGGCACCTGGGAAAAAGGATGATCCGGAAAAGGCAGCTTTGGCTTATGAAACGTTTAAGCAGATGAAAAAGCAGATGAAGACAACGATAAGCAGCCAGAAAGCACGGCTTGACTGGGCACTTTCCTCTGAGAGGATTTGGAGTGCAGAGGCTTGGGAGGCTTTATTTGTGAAAAATCCGCTGATGCATCAGTTTGCAATCGGACTTATCTGGGGAATTTATCAGGATGGAAATTTGGTACAGAGTTTTCGGTATATGGAGGATGGGACATTTAATACCGAAGAGGAAGAGGAGTTTGTGCTTCCAAAGGAAGGAAAAATTGGGCTGGTGCATCCGATTGAGCTTTCAGAGGAATCGAGAGAGGCTTGGAAGGAGCAGTTGGAGGATTATGAGATTGTGCAGCCTATTGTACAGTTGGAGCGGGAGATTTTTTATCTGACGGAAGAGGAAAAAAATGCCCGGAATTTGGAACGGTTTGGGGGCTGTGTGGTAAATGATTTGTCGCTTGGGGGGAAGCTGCAGACATTTGGATGGTATCGGGGATCGATTTTGGATGGAGGAGGATTTTATACGTATTATCGGGAGGATACAAAGATTGGATATGGGGTAGAACTTCATTTTTCCGGCAGCTTTGTTGGCGGAGGAGAAGGAGATGTGACGTTGTATGATGCTCGGTTTTATAAGGTCGGAAGGGTGAATCGGAGTAATTATAGTTTGGATGAGGTGAAGATAGAGGATGGGATTGTGCTTTCAGAATTGCCAAAGCGGTATTTTAGTGAGATTGTGCGGCAGCTTTCGGCGGTGACGGCTTTTTGTAAAGAGCGGGAGAAAGAGGAGGAATGGAAGAAGGAGAGAGGAACTTTGTATATTATTTGACCTTATTATTTTTTGACTGGTGGAAGGTTTGGTGGGAGGGGACGCTGGAGTGGGGAAACCATTCCTTGCTGGCGTTCCGCTCTTCGGAAAGATAGAAAGTCTAATGCCTCTGAGTTTAGGTGTATCAAAACCGGACGGACCGGGGTGCAATTCGCCCGTGCAGCGGGCTAAACACACCCCTT
>CAJUEI010000099.1:6598-12974 GCA_910585255.1 uncultured Lachnospiraceae bacterium | reverse complement strand
CGAATATCTTCAATTACATGATAATGCTCTTTTTCAAAAGTTTCCGCAATATCCAGACTGGTTACTACTGTTACCTCTTCTTTGTTGATTTTCATAATCTCCACTAACATACTTTTTTACCTCCACTTATTTATTTTCTTTTTTTATGTAATTCAAAAAAAGCACCCGATACCAATTAAGGTATTGAGTGCTTTTTTCTTTAAAATTCTATTGAATCGAGATAAATTTGAGATAAAACCACCAGTTCAGCAGCAAAATCACATCAAACTTTCCTTTATTTTAAGGCTTTCTAACCGTTTTTACTTCTCAAGACTTTTCATTGTCGGGAACAAAATCGTTGTTATTCCCTATTAGTCCAAATAAGACCAACACCTCAAAAATCATTGATTTCCTTTACACAACACCAATCCACATTAGTCCACCAAACTCCAAAAATTTGATGTCATTTTGATGTATTTTCCTTTTTTTGATGTCAGGTATGTCTTAGAAATTATCCCCTTTCAAGGACCTCTTCCTAAAAAATATCACTACTTTTTTCTAATGCTTTCATTGCTTCTTTTTTCTTTAATTCCGTTGCTTCCGCATAGATATCCATTGTTGTTTCAATATTTGCATGTCCCATAATGCTTTGGATTACTTTCAGATTTGTTTCGTTTTCACAAAATCTTGTGCAAAACGTATGTCGGATATGGTGACAGGAAAAATGAGGAATCAATACAGGAGGTCTTTTCTCACGTTTCGCTTTAATCACTTCTTCTGCATTATAAGCTTCATAAATTCTTTTAATTGCAAGATTGATAACGCTAGGCTTATGAATCATACCCTCTTTATTACAAAAAATAAACCCACTCATGCCATCCACTACCTGCACATTAAATCCACTTTCTTTCTGTGCTTTATATTCATCCCGAAATGCCTGTTCCACAACATCCATCATAGGAATTATCCGAACACCAGCCTGTGTCTTTGGTGTAGATATATGAAATTCACTTTTTCTATTTTCCATCACCCGATAAATTGCTGCATGATTCACTCGAATTATCTTATTTTCATAATCCAAGTCTTCCCAACGCAACCCAATCGCCTCTCCTATCCGACATCCTGTTCCAAAAAGAACCGTAAACAACGGCAGCCAATGACAATACACGGGACTATTCGCTACATAATTCAAAAATGCTCTTTGCTGTTCTAATGTAAGTGCATGGCGAATTCCCTTATTCTTACCATCCTTCTTTTTTATCTCTGCCATTACACCACTAGAAGGATTATTGCGAATAATATCATCTCTAACCGCCATTTGAAAAGTTGGATGCAATACGGTATGAATCGAATCTAATGTATTTGGCTGCAATCCTGCTTCCTTCAACAAAGAATAATAGAAAAAACGAACATCCGAATACTTTATCTCATTGATGATCCGTTTTCCAAACGTATTTCTGACAAAGCGGTCATACATATATTTATAATTTACTCTGGTATGTTCTTTCAAATCATACTTTGTTGCTATGTATCGATCAAAAACATAATTTAATGTTACCTTTCCACTACAATAACTTTTCAAACCATCCAACTGATCACGAACCTGTTCCTTCTCCTTTTCTCTTAATTCCAGTAAATCCTTCGCATACACAATATGTCTTTTTCCACTTGGATCAGTATACTGGTAAATATACCTTCCATCGCTTTTTCTCTGACTTTCACCCTTTCTCAATACTCTGCCTTTTGCATCTTTTCTTGATTTTGACATAACGTACCACCTTCCTTTTTCATTCGAAAGAGGTCACAAATGCCATCTACTCGTTATCTTTTTCCTTTTCCTGTTCCCACAGTTTTTGAAAGCCCTGAACGAGTGTCTGTGTTATGGTCAGATTATGATCGCTGGCATACTCTGTTATTATGGTGTATTCCTTTTCCGTAAGACGGATAAATACACCTTTATTTCTTGGATTTTCTAATTTAGGTCTACCTGTTCTAGCCAACCGTCTTTTCCTACCTTTCATAATCTTATTCCCATCCTATCACTTGTATATCAAAAAGTCAAGCATTTTTAGATATACAAAAATTTGTATCCCCTTTTCTAAATCAAGCTTACACACGAAAAGACTCCAAATATTCTTCAAAAATTGGTACGCTTACCAGAGTAATACGATTGATTTTATATACTGCATGTGCCTCTTGTGCCAATTTCATAAAACTATGTTTGCTCATGGAATATCTCTGTGCTCCTTCTTCATATCGGATAAAATCCTTTTTTCTAACTTTTGCTTCCACATTCTGCCTTCTTTCTTAAAGTGTATTCTTTTTCTGTTATTATGGTTTTGGCATATCTGCCAATAAAAACGTATCCAAATCCATGTATACCCTTTTATTGAAAGATATGCAAAAAATCCATACAGGTGACAGTTCATTACACTGTCCACATCGGTATTGCACCGTCAATCCATCTGACCGGAAAAACCGGAAGTATCATTATCAAAAATATATATCCTTGCCCCGTGTAACTGCTACACATTTTGCCAAACATTTCTCGCTCTTTGTCTTACTTTTTTACTAACTTTCTCTGTTCTTTTCTATCCATACTTATCTAAAAAATAAAATTTCTTCCTCTTATACTATTCTATCTAAAAGATCTACCTTTCTTAGTAAAAAAATAATCCTTTCTTGGCGTGTCTGCTTAGTGGCTCCACATATTTCACACGTCCTGTATGTATTTATTTATTCGGTTATCAAGGTACAAAATAACTGTTATCTTTTTATAATTTCTGTTGTTTCGATAAACTCTTTTTACTTGGATAAACTCTCTTGGATTTGTCAGTCCAAAAAGTACATAATGTTCTGCCGCCTACTCTATTCGGTTTTTAAATATTATGTACTTTATAAGAATGATAAATTTAAAATTAAGAGATAATACCAAAACAGCCTCTACTTGGCTATTTAAAATTTTTCAATGCCCGAAATAATTCCATTCTGATATTCTGTTTCATATCTTCTATTGGAATCAAATCTGGATTCAGTTGATGGGAACAGATTAAAGCATCTAATATATAATTGATAAACCAATCATAATGAGCAAGATTTTGTTCCATCGCCTCTTTATCTCCAGACATAACAGAAAGAATTACCTGTTCTGATAAATACTGCTTCTTACGTTCTTTCATTTTTTCCACTCACTTTCTTTCGGATTTCATGAAGTGCCATCGATTTATAGACTTTTGCTGTATCATAACCAATCTCCAATATATCTGTAATTTCAGATAATTTATGCTCCAATGCCACATTTAATAATAGTACATTTCTCACTCTCTCTTGCAATTCCATAATTGCTTCTGCCAAAAATTCATCTTCAATTACAATCGGTTCTCCTTTTACTGTGAAAACGAATTTTTCCAATGCAATATCTTCTTCTATAAAAAGTTCCTCTTCCATTTCTTCTATCGAAATAGCTGTATATTTTTTGCAATATTGTACATATCTTTGGATCTGCTTAAACGCTTGCTTTCGGATAACAGCATAGCAAAACGCATCATGACGTTTTTGTAATTCACTAATCTCACCGTTTCTATTTTTACTTTCTAACATTCTCTTCCTTTCTGCAGAGATTGTTTCAGAAATTATCCCTTTCAAAGTAACTAAATTCCTTCGCACCCCAAAAAGGTTAATGCGAAATCAAATTATTTTTTATTTCTTAAAAAACGGTTTAACAAATGTGCCACTTATTGCTTTTTCCAAAAGCTTCTGATATAAAAATAAATTGGTACAAAAATAAATTTAATTGACTTCATTGTCTTTTCCTGATAAAATTTTTAATGGATAAGTTCTCTATAAATTTGGAAAAAGTACAATAACTGTTATCCTTTTATACAGGAAAAGTCTGTCCTACTTTTGTTATAGCAATTTTTATTTTTGGGATGATAGACCACATTTAATCAGCCAAACAAAGTCTAAAAAACAGGCGGAAACGCCATTTTGTGTTGTAGAACACTCGTCTAAACTCGTACAACACGCAAATTCCTTACAGGCAATTTGCCAAAGATAGCAAGCACTGCCTGTGTCATGACACAGGCTCCATTTCGTCAAATTTCCTTCCAACAACGACTGCTGGAAATTGACGAATAGGGGAAACGTTCCCCTAACCCCTTGCAGAAAGAAAAATCAATTTTTCTATAAAACTTTTTTAAATAAAAGCGAATTAAATACCCAAAGATATAAAAAATTTTTATATCAACTAACACTATTTTTCATATCATTCCTCTACTGGATGGGGAAACAAATAACTACAAATCATCTGTTTTATTACTAATTCATTCGTAACTGCTTTATAACTTACTAAAAAAATTTATATCCAACCTGAAACACATCCTCATTCAGTCAAAAGCAAAACTCCCGTTTATTCCTTCTGTCTTTCTGACAAAGCAACAAGGGAGTTTTTGAAACAACAAAACACAATTTTTCAATACAAGGAAAAGGAGTTATTTATGTCAAAAAGAGAACGAACAATTCCGATTCAAATTTATCTTAATGAAAAGGAACATTATATTTTAATTCAAAAACACAAAGCCTCTGGAATGAAAAGTAAATCTACTTTCCTGCGGCATTTAATTTTATATGGTTATGTCTATGATATTGACTATTCTGATCTGCGAGAATATAACACATTACTTGCTAAAATCGGAACAAATTTAAATCAGATCACCAAACGTATTCATGCAACCGGAAATATCTATGAAGCTGATGTAAAAGAAATAAAGGAGCTGATGAAAAAAGTATGGCATACACAAAAATCCATGCTATCCAAGCAACCGTGGATCAAGCAATAACTTATATTTGTAATCCTGCTAAAACAGAAGAAGGGATTTTGATTTCTTCTTCTGGATGCAGCCCAGAAACCGCTGCTTATGATTTTAAATTTACACTGTCAAAAACCAATTTATCTGATCCAAATAAGGCCTATCATCTTATACAATCTTTCCTTCCAAATGAAGTTTCCTATCAAGAGGCTCATCAGATCGGAGTGGAACTTGCTGACCGACTTTTGGAAGGAAACTATTCTTATATTGTTACCACTCATATTGACAGAGAGCATGTTCACAATCATATCATTTTTTGTGCTGCGAATCATGTCAATTATGAAAAATATCATGATTGTACAAAGACCTATTATCACATCCGCCATTTAAGTGATACCCTCTGTAAAGAACACAACTTATCCATTATCATTCCGAATAAAAGTAAGAATAAAAAATACAACGAATGGCAAGCAAACAAAAATCATTCTTCTTGGAAAGAAAAACTTAAAACAGATATTGATGAAGCAATCAAAATCACCTCTACTTATGAGGATTGTATCGTATTTCTTCAAGCAAAAGGCTATGAAGTCAAAGGAGATACCTTTGGGGAAGATTCCCTAAAATTTATTGCTTTTCGCCCTTTGGATAGAAAACATTTCATTCGTGGGAAAGCCTCTTCACTAGGTACAGATTATACCAAAGAACGAATCAAACAGCGAATTGACAAAAAGGTACAAATCAAAAATAAAAACCCTTCCCCATTCCCTAATAGACCAAAATCCATTCTCAAAGAAATTTCCCCAAAAACGCTGATTGATACTACTGGAGAAAAATTTACACAAAATATTGGCTTAAAACATTGGGCAGACCTTCAAAATCTTAAAATTGCTGCCGCAAGTTATAGTTGTACAGACTCCATCGCAGAACTGGAAAATCAGATCGCCAGTAAGTCTGTTCTTGCAAAAACAGCTCGTAAAAGTCTAGTAGAAACTGAACAGCAATTAAAAGACCTCAAACAAATTTTAAAATATGCAGAACAATATAAAACCAATCATATCTATCATATTCATTACCAAAAATCCAAAAATAAAGATGCCTATTTCAGACAACATGAAACAGAACTCATTCTTTACGATGGAGCCAAAACGATGCTAAAACGCTTCGGAATGGATTGCAAAACGCTTGATACAAAAAAACTTCAAAATGATTTTCATCTTTTATCTTTAAAAAAGGAATCTTTGCAGAAAACCTATCGTTCTGCTGAGAAAACAGTGATGGAGCTGAATCGAAAATTAGATAACCTAAATCAATATCTTAATCATACTATAAAACAGCAAGCCACTTCAGACAAAAAAATTGAAAAAGACCAACATTTGCTTTAAAGTTTTCTTTTTCCTTTTTCTGGTCAAATAAAAAAATTTTTTTCCGAATTATCTTATCATACTATTGCATTATTCCAATAGAAATTTTCTCTATATAGATATAGAAAAAGGTGTAACAAAATGAAGTATTTTGCTTCATTCTATTACACCTTGTAGGTAGAAAAATAGAATCCATATTTCTTCTTTCACTTATTTATCCATTTCTAT
>CAJUEI010000099.1:0-6588 GCA_910585255.1 uncultured Lachnospiraceae bacterium | reverse complement strand
AAAAATTTTATTATCTTTTTTTCCCGTGATATTTATTACATTATTTTTATTATTTTACATTTTATCTTTTATTTAATTTTTCTATCATTTCTATCTATTGAGCCGAAGTTCATTACATGATAAGAACAACCTTAACCATACATTATATTTTTTATTTTTCTAACATTCTTTTTCTCATTTTTCATTCAAGCAAAAATAAATTTCTCTTCTATTCTCTTTCTCATTCTTTCTATATTTTTAAAAATATAAACGCCATTTCCTTTTTCTTATCAAACTTTATTTTTTTCCTTTCTAATTTTCTAAAATTGCTAGAAATAATTTTAATTTAATCTCAAATTTACTATCTTGTCAATACAAAAAAATCAATATGGTTATGATTCGTTGCTATCTGTTATGATTTAATTTTTCTTTCCTAAATTTCAATATTTATTATAAAAATTATTTTACTTTATAGTTCCTGTTATATCCAAGCAAAACTTATACTCTTACCTAATTTTCTTATATCAATATGTTATAAAATTTTTATTTAAGATTCAAAAAATCTTTTATACAAATACTAAAAAATAATGTGCCAAAACAGGCACATATGGGGGAGCTACACTCCCCCATACCCCCTAGTATAATTTTATATTTCAATAAAAGCGAAAAAGCAGCTTTTATTGAAATATAAAATTTATCAGTAAATCTTCTTTTGTCTTATCAAATGCATTTATCCTACAATATAGAAAACACTCATTTTTATCCTTAAACATAACCTATCATCATTCATTATCACTTTAACAAAATTTTTTATAGCCATCAATCAAATATCTCTTTATGAAAACTATAAGTCTACTATTCATACTTATAGAAGTAGCAGTCAGTAACCACCAATTCAACTGGTGGTTTGTCACTATCCCTAAAAAGGGCTTTCTTACTGCTCACCCATAAGGGCATATGCCGCAAGCACTCTTTCTGGTTCGCTAAAAAGCGGTACTTCTTCTATCTTCTTTCCGTGATTCTTCTGCCTGTTCTTTGATATACTTTCGAACTGCTTCTTCTATAATATTACCAATTGTTTCTACATAATATCCTCTTGCCCAGAATGCTTGATTCCACTTGCTTTGTAACTCTGGATGTCTATCATAAAGCATTAAGATACTTTTTCCCTTCCAATATCCCATAAAATTTGAGATATTCATCTTTGGTGGAATGGCTACACTAAGATGCACATGATCTATACAAACAACACCCGCCAAAATCTCAACATTTTTATATTTACACAGAATACGGATAATTTCTCTTATATCATCTCTCATCCGTCCATATAAACTTTTCTTCCGATATTTTGAAATAAAAACAATATGATCCATCGAGTATGTGATAAACTTTTATTGTCCACTTGGACCTCCTCCTATTCTTTGACTTGGCTTGCAACACCATACTCATTGTATCATAGGAGGCTTTTTCTTGCTATCTGGATCGTTTCCACTTACTTCATTCTCCCTAGCATAGCTGGGAGATTAGACTTTTCATTTATGCTGAAAATATGGCTTTTGCATAAGTATTTTCATCGAACTCACGTTATTATTAACAAACCAAGAACTCATGATTATAAACCAGTTTCGCTCAAACACTCGAAGTAGAGTCGCTAAGTCTAATCCCTTCAGCTCTGTAATATGTTTTAAATCCACCTGATCTCTCTGTAATGGAAACAAATTGTTATAGACCAAATCCTTCCACCAGTCGTTGGTCAGTTTTGGCAAACGACTTTCCTATCACTCATTTTCTCTGCTAACTGATACATGAAGATATTCATCTTTTCAATCATATAAGAGTCTTCCATAGCCTATTTCTCCTTTGTATCTATTCTTTAAAAGACCATATCTGATATATCAATTTCAAACTTATATCTGTGCAGTTCTTTCTTCTCATCATCCTGATCAGCTATTACAAGGAAATATTCCTGATTACGACTGTATCTACCACTCTTAATCGTAAACTTCTCTTGAATCAGACGATCTTTCGCATCTATAGACTTAATATTCGCTGTTATTGGAACAGGAAAACTGATCTTCACTCCATCGGCATCTACAAAAAACACTTGAATTTTGCGAGGTTTTACCATATCTGTTACTGGTTCCATTTGCATAAAATCAAGTTTCACTTCGATTCCTGTCACACGATGATTAAAGCTTGATAGCTCTACGTTCACAAGACTCGTATCCTGTTTCCCCTTAAAGGTATTAACTTTAATCACTGGTACAACCATTTCCTGAAGTGATGAACCTCCATGCACATAATTTTGTCCGCCCCCAGGCATTTTAATAATATCTGCTCCCATCGGCGTTGTTACATATACTTGATTCAACTTACTAAGGTACACCATGTATCTGCTTATCAATGCATCATTCTTAATTGGGGTCTGCGATAAAAGATATCTCTTGTTTTTAAATCCTGCGAAGATATTTTCCATCTTTATCTTGTCACTTTCAGGCAGTTTATCTCTTTTATATATAAATCCGTGATCTGCTGTAATCAAATATCTTGTGTTAGAAATATATCCAGTAAGCCTTCTTATAATCTTCTGTATTTCATCTATTGCTTCTTGGCAGGCATTAAACACTTCATTGTCTGACCTCTGTCCTTCCCCACGCTGATCAATTTGATTTTGATAAATATAGACTAACTCTTTATCCTGGAAAAGCTCCCTTATTTCTGCCTGTTTTGCTTGTAAAATCTTATCAAATTCATAGCAGGCTGATTTCGGAACAACGGTCTGCAGAATCTTCTGTCTCTCTACTATGCTGTTTCCACAGTGTATATCATCCACAAAGATATCTAACGAATCATTCACTTTAATTTCTTTGTTTGGAAGGAGCGAAGCCATACCAAGCGTTGTTTCAGACGGCAATACACTTAACATATGTCCCATCTTCGCATCACACTTCTCATCCAAATCCAGATTATCCAAAAGCTCTCTTGCACATTCATATCGCATACCGTCGGAAATAATTACGATTACTCGTCCACCTCCAGACTCATTCATAAATGGTCTTACATAATGATGAAAGAAGTCTTCCTGTCTCACTTCCGAATAGGTGTTATATGCTTCATCGGTAAGCGATTGATTCCACTTATATGCAAAGTCGGTAAGGTACTTATTGGTATACATATTTTCAACAAGATCCCTTAACTTTTCGATATTTACATCCATTCCTACCCTATCCAAATAGTAATAGAATTTGCGATAGTAAGTATCAATCAGATATGTACCTCTCACATAATCCTCTATTGCCTCTTTAATCGTTGACTGATATCTATATAAAGATACTTCTTTCAATACATGGTAAGCTGCAGTAAGCATCTGATATCTTTCTTTATAGTCGTTAGAATAGTGGTATCCGATTTTCGACCTTGTATCACATATCTCAGGTATTGTCATACCAGAAATCTTTTCATCGAGCATCTGATCTTCAAGCTTTTCCACAATCCAGCTGATAATGTTATCATCAAAATCCGGGAGTGCATCAGATAATATCACATCTACAAGAGGAATCTGCATGAGCAGACCAGATACATTCAGTTCATCCACAACTTTCTTGGCAAATCTATCATAAAAATCCTTAGATTCTTCATTGTTCATCAGATTCTTGATAAAAACAACTGCATCATTTTTCTTTCCAGATACAAAAGCCTTCCAAGCCTTTGGTTCATTTCCATTCATTTGCACATCTATATAAGTGATAAGCATAGTTATCAAGAACTTCTGAATGGTTGGATTTGCATCCTTATAACCAAACTGCTTTTCACAAAATCGCCAAAATACATGGTCAATCTTCTGATTTTCTATTCTTTTCATAATGCCATTATTCGTTAATCCGGCAAGGATTGTCTTTCGTAACATCTCTTCAAAACTTAAAATCTTAACTCCTGCAAGCACACAAAGAATACCAAGGTCTATAGACTCGTTGGTATAAGTTTCTATCTCAAGATTCTTAAATTTCTGCAAGTTATTTCCTGCCCAGAACTTCTTATACTTCTTTACCACATCCTGACATTCCGGTGGAATATTTAGATCACCCATAAGTTGAATAAGCTTATCAGAGTAGAAATGCTCTGAATAATAAAATATATCTACTAAAGAGTTCTCCTTATCCTCTGGACGTGAAAAAGGTGCATATACCAAATAGTTCGTTGTAAGATCCTGATGTTCTAACAATAGCTTTGTAGCAAAGTTATTGCTTCCGGTAAGCTTAATCACCTTGCTGTCACCAGACAACTGCAACTGGTCAATCTCGTCTTCATATGATGCATCATCATCATACCAAAATACAATCTTTCGTTCCGACCTGTCCAGAAGGATATTTAGTTTATTCTGTATTTCTTGTAAATCCATTATTTCAGCTCCTTGTATAAATTATATATAGGATAGTCTAAAAAAGTATCTCGTTCATCATCACTTAGCTTATTAATATATATATCTGCCAATCGTTTACTATTTAGAAGGATTTGAATAGCTGCCTTAATAGCATTATTATTTTCGCTATTCAGAAACATCTCATTTAAATCCTCTATCTCATTATCATTTAAATTCCTACAACGTTTGTAGCATTGATAAAGATTTATTTTATGTACAACATTATCAGAATCCTCTTTCTGCAACCAACAGTTCAGACCTAATGCCATATCTAGAAGGTCTTTTCGTTTTTTATTTCTATCATATGCCTTTAACATCTCAAGGATACACAGTGCCATTCTCTCAAAATGACCTTTATTTCTATGCTCCTTAAATGACTTCTTAATTATTTCTACATCCAAATTGGAAGTTCTTAAATAATCATCTGCCATCAACATACAAAACTGTGTTGTATCATAATTTCCCTCCCGATCGAGCTTACAATTAACTTTGTACCTGAAGAAATCATTTATTTCGTATCTTTCATCTTCCATTTGTCGAAACAGAAGCATTATTCGAAGATTTCCAATTGTAATTGTTCCTAATGGTGGAATGTCACCTTTCTCATTAAATCCTGCTCTCTTTCCATTCAACAGGCAGTTAATCAACATTCGGATATAGTCTTCCTGTTTTTGTGTGACTTGACCTAATTCTAGCGGTTCTGAAACCCCCAGTTTGTCAAGCATCTCTTTTATATGCAAAAGATACTTCAACTTACCTTCCTCCCTTTCTCTGCTAAATTGTCTCAATTCCTCTTCTGATGGTTCTACTGGATACTTAATTCCATTGATATATAATCCTTTATCATCGATAACATCCAAAAGGAATTTAATAGCATCAATCTGCTCATTAAGATTACCTTCCAAATTATATTTTAAAGTAATCTTATTTTCTTCGTGCAAATACCTAAAACTCTTTCCTATATAAATGACAATCCTTTCATCTCTATGGTACTCCACTTTGATTTTGTTATAATAATGATGCCCATTAGCAAAAATAGAAACTTCCGGCTCGTAAACCATCATCTCTACGTTCTCAATATGTTCCACAGGGAAAGATAAAGACCCCTCCTGATTCCCTGCATATAAATATATTTCATTATCCTTTAAATAAGAAAATGGATCATGCACATCGTAGCCTATACATGTATAATTGAAATTCATGCAAACATTATCCTTGCCTAAAAGTTCAATGACCTCCTGTATAGTCCAATTCTTTCCATTTTTACTTATAATCTGTTTCTTTCTCTCGTTAATAAAATTGATAACAATATTCTCAAAATCATTATCCTTATCTGGTAACTCTTTTAAGTTAACCATAGTTGTTTTCCCATGTGCAACGGTAATGTATTGGTTTAGTAAAAATGGCAATAGCATTGCGTAATATATTTTTTTCTGCTTATCCTCAGAAATATAAACTACAAAATATAATACACCTCCATCATCTCTAAACTGTTTCAGATTTGTTACACTTACACGATATGTAATCTTATCTTTTTGGATGGCTTTTACTTCTTTTCCTTTTACCTGAACCGGAGCCTTGCCTATTATATTATCATTAGATCGACTTTTACTCTTGTAGGCATAAATCGCACCATCCCAAATAGGTTCTTTGTCTCCTTCGTTAATAAACTGAGACAACCTATCCGTATCCGCTATTCTATTTTTTATCGTAGATGTTGCAGCTGTCTCAATATCCACAAAAAACGCCCTCCTTTTAAAATTTTTTTCTTTTACCGTTTTCTCAACTTCTTTTATAGTCTTTAGATACGCTTTCTCCACCGTCAAGAGGTTTTGCACCGTATACTTCTGATATTCTCGCTTTGCTTTTTCTATTGCTTGAGCGTGGCTCATTTTCCCAGTATCTGTCAGCAACTTCTCACCAGTAATTTTCAAAACATTATCCAGATGTTCCACATAATCACTGATGTAGATCAGATTATGCTATATAGCCTGTACTTCTGCAAAATCGAAATATCCGAAAACAATGCCATTTAATATTTTCACTTTTTCCTCTGATAAATAATTTTTTGCAATACCTATATCTTTCGTCGTTGGAAAATCTCCCATATAGCTTATAAGTCCCATAAATGATTTCTTAGCGTATGTACACTCATATATAACCTCTGCAGCAATGTGACCATACGCCAC
>CAJUEI010000098.1 GCA_910585255.1 uncultured Lachnospiraceae bacterium | reverse complement strand
CCTAATATAATAATTTGCACCCAATCCAAATGCATCTTCCGTAATCCCCTCCTGACCAATTGCAGTGATAATAATAAACTTCGGCTGTTTTTTAATACTTTTATCCATACTTACCTTTTCCATCACCGTTAATCCGTCTAATTTCGGCATAATCAAATCTAATAAGACAACATCCGGCTGTTTCTCCTTAATAATGGCATAAATCTTTTCCCCATCATCCGCTTTTCCGACCAATTCTATTTCCTCATCACTCCCCAAAATATTCCCCAATGCATCAACTACTCTTATATTATCGTCTGCAATGGCCACGCTCAGTCTTTCCATATGATCCTCCTTAAACCTTTATATTCTCCTATTATACCATCCCGAGAACTGATTGCAAGATTTAAGTTTCTATCTATTTCGACATTTTTTGACAAATTAATTCTCCAGCATATTCTCTATAAAAATTCCATATCCCTTTGTAGAATCATTCACAAACACATGTGTCACCGCCCCAATTAACTTTCCATTCTGTAAAATCGGGCTTCCAGACATCCCCTGTACAATTCCGTTTGTCTCCTGAAGCAGTGCCTCATCTACCACCCGAATCTCCATCCCCTTATTCACATTTCCGGGAGAATTGTCAAGTTTTGTAATCTGAATCTGATAATCCCGAATCACTCCGTCTATCTCACAGCGAACCTGTGCCGCTCCTAACTCCACTTCCTGCTTAAATGCAATATCCATATAAGCATCACAGCAATACTCCTCGCAAAGCTCATACAATTCCTCCGAAGCTGTCCCATAGATTCCCTGCTCACAATTCGTCTCAATCGCCCCAAGCACATGACTTTCCTGATATTCAATCACTCCCGAAAGCCCTCCAGGACTTCCAGACTCTCCCTTTATAATCGATAAAATCCTAGCCGGATAAAGCTTCCCCCCGGAAGCCTCCAAAAGCTTTCCCGTATCCACATCACTCACACCATGCCCAAGTGCTCCAAAACTCCCGTCTGCCTTTACATAAGTCATTGTTCCAATTCCCTGTGCATCATCTCTAACCCAAATTCCCAACTTATACTCTCCATTTTCCACCTCTACCGGACGCAAACGTTCCTCCAGCCTCTCCCCGTTCCGATTTACCGTCAATGTAATCGCATTTCCATTACAATTCTTTACACAACTAATCAAATCATTTTTATCTGTAATCACATTTCCATCCACAGCCGTAATATAATCTCCAGAACGAACCAACTCCGCCGCAGGCTCTACCACCTTTCCCTCCGTATCAGCCATTCGAGCCGTTCCAACCACCATAACCCCATTTGTCTCCAAATAGATCCCCACCTGAAATCCACATGGAATTACCTGCTCTTCCTCCACAACATTCACCTTAATCTCTTTAAAAGGCAAAATTCCAAACAACTTCAATTTTAAATCATACGTCCCCGTCTTCTCCGAAAATACTGAAAACTCATCCGAAAGATTCAGTACAATCTCATGAGAAGGAATATTCGACTCCCCGGAAAACACCACCTCTTCACTCTGACTGCTTAGCTGTGCCTCAATCGGAAGCCCAAACTCAAACTTCCCTTCCTCATTCACCACCATATGAATTCTATCGGGAATTGCCCTGTCCATATAAGAATAAACTGCATAAACCGTATAAATCACCAATCCCGCAAGTACCATATACAAAATTCTCTGATACCAGATTTTCCTGCCCATACATCTCTTCTCCTTTCCGCAATGCAACTCCTTTTTTCTATAACCCATTCTCCACAATATAAATTTCTAGCACTAATTCAAAGACTAATACTCCGCCACCCACTATCACTTATCCAGAAACAAACAGCAGAAATCATAAGGGGAATCTCTGCAGGGGTATTGCTTCCCGCCGGCACTTAGATGCTGTCTTTTAGCATCTTATGTGCCCGCTGCGAGGAAGCCTTAGTGCGAACGGCCCCAGCAGAGAATCCCCTTATGATTTCTGTGTCCGCTCCACTGATTTCTGTGTCCGCCCCACGATAAAATATAGAAAAAAGAGAGAAGCAAACCCTAATGGCTCCTTCTCTCCTAGTATATGAACATTCCCATTTCTAACACTGGTATTATTTATATTGCTCTGCCAATTCCTTCATCTCCCTAGCACTCTCCACAATACTGTCCGTAATCTTCACCCCGCCCAGTATCCGTGCCAATTCCCCGATGCTTTCCTCCCGATCCAACTCCCGAATAGAAGTCACTGTATTCCCATCATCTACCTGCTTTTCAATCAAATAATGCTGATCCGCCATAGATGCAATCTGTGCCAAATGCGTAATACACAAAATCTGCCGATACCGAGAAATCTGCTTTAACTTCTCCGACACCTGCTGGGCTGTCCGCCCGCTAATTCCTGCATCAATCTCATCAAATAAAAGCGTATCCACCCCATCCTGATCCGATAAAACCGTCTTAATCGCCAGCATCACCCGTGATAATTCCCCACCACTTGCCACTTTTCCAAGCGGGCGAATCGGCTGTCCCGGATTGGTAGAAATCAAAAACTCCGCCTGATCAAACCCATTTGTAGAAGGTGCACTCTCCGAAAATGCCATTTCAAACTGTACATCCAAAAAATTTAATTCCAAAAGTGCCCCGCGGATCTTCTCCGTTAAAGAAAGAGCCGCTTCCTTCCGCCTTTCACTAAGTACACGGCAAGCCTCCAGCAGTCTCTGATATGTCTCCCGTTTTTTTCGTTCTGCCTCTTCTTTCTCTGCCTCATAATTTCTTAATAAAATTAGTCTTTCCTGTTTTTCGTTATAATATGCCTCTATTGCCGAAATACTTCCGCCATATTTATTCTCCAGTCTATGAATCAGATCCAGTCTCGCTTCCACTTCCAAAAACTGCCCCTCATCAAATTCCAAGGAATCCATATAAGAAGAAACTTCACGCAAAAAATCCGACAATAAATTATCTATCTCTGAAATCTGCTCACTTAACGATCGCAGCCCTTCATCATATTCCACAATCGAGGCAATCTCATGTACGGCATGTCCGATCTTTTCCCCGGCACTGTCCATTCCGTCATAATTCATCTCCTCATACACTCTTGCCACGGTTTCCATAATCTTTTTTCCATGAATTGCTTTTTTATACCATGCGGAAAGTTCCTCTTCTTCTTCCTCTTTTAGAGCTGCTTCTTCAATCTCCTGACATTCAAATTCTAAAAAAGAAAGCTCTCTTACCCGCTGTTCTTCTTCCATCTGAAACGTTTCCGCATAAGTCAAAGCCCTGCGGTACTCCTCATATGCCTCTTTTACACAATTTCTATACTGCAGTGCTTCCTTTCCCATATATTCATCTAGTATCGCCAAATGTTTCGAAGGATGCAAAAGTGACTGGTGTTCATGCTGCCCATGAATATCCAGCAAAAGTCCTGTTATCTTAGCTAACTCTGCCGCCGATACAATCTCCCCGTTTACCTTTGCCATGCTGCGTCCCCGCACCAATTTCCGGGAAACCAATATCTGCCCCGGCTCCTCAAAATAAACCCCCAGTTCTTCCAATTCCTTGCGTACCTTTTCTTCTTCTACAAAAAACTGCAGCTCTACCAAAGTATACTCCTGATTTTCTCTTAACAGCTCCTTTGCCACTTTCCCTCCCAGTGCCAATGTAATCGATCCCAAGAGAAGCGATTTCCCGGCTCCTGTCTCACCGGTAAAAATATTCAATCCTTTTCCTAATTCCACCTCAGCCTCATCTATTAAAGCCAAGTTTTTTACATGAAGACTCTGTAACATCGTTTACGACCTCCGCCGTGTTTTATCTATTTGTCTGGCTAACCAGCTTCCTCAATCGTTCCATTACTACCAGTGCTTCTTCCTTGGTACGAATCGCTGCCATAATGGTATCATCCCCTGCAATACAGCCTACTACTTCATTCCATTTCATCGCATCCAAAGCCGCTGCTACAGCCATCGCCATACCAGAAACCGTTTTTACTACCAGCATATTTTCTGCTCTGTCCACAGAAACAAACCCATCTTTTAAGACACGTCTATACTTCTCACTTAATTTTCCATCGGAACCTGGTACAATAATATATTTCTGCTTTCCGCTGTCCATAGCAAGCTTGGTCAACTTTAACTCCCGAATATCTCTTGACACCGTTGCCTGTGTCACATGAAATCCTTCTCGATTCAGCCGTTCCGCCAATTCTTCCTGCGTTTCTATCTCATACTTATGAATCAGCTCTACAATCTTACTGTGCCTCTCCACTTTCATCTTATTCTACCCTCCTCGTTATTTTCCTCCGCCCATTTTATCCCGCAGTACTTCTAAAAAGCTAATTTTATTTAACCTCACAATTCGGGTAAACCGTTTGGAACGCCGAATTTCAACCGTATCCCCTACAGCAGCACAGACCGCATTATCTCCGTCAAATGAAATCAGCCGCTCTTTGCAGCAGCCGCTGCGATCCTGACAAAATTCCAGCGTCACCTGGTCATTTCCAGATAATACAATGCTTCGGTTATTTAATGTATGTGCACAGATCGGCGTCATTACCATTAATTTGGCATCCGGCGATACAATCGGTCCTCCTGCCGACATATTATATCCGGTCGATCCAGTAGGAGTAGAAATAATAATTCCGTCTGCCGAATAAAAATTTAAAAATTCTCCATTGAGATAAATCTTAAAATCAATTACCCTTAGGGCACCGCTTCGGCTAAATACCACATCATTTAATGCCACCATAGTTGCAATCTCTTTTTTCTCCCGCATCACAGTTCCTTCTAACATCATCCGCTCTTCAATCTGATAGTCGTCCCTCATCAGTTTGTCCAAAGAAGGATAGAGATTCTCCCTCTCTACCTCGGTCAGATACCCAAGCGTTCCAAAATTCACTCCCACAAGAGGAATCTCTAATTCAACCAAATCCCGTGCTGCCTGAATCAAAGTCCCATCCCCGCCGATTACCAAGATACACTGTGTCCCTTTCGGAATCTGAGCCGCATCTGTATAGCGATACTCTTTCTGCTGTTCTTGCTGATGTTCAAAAGACAGTACTGGTATCGAAGGACCCAGTACACAGCTCTTTCCATGTTCCTCTAAATATTCTTTAATCCGATTGCTCTCGAAATGATTGATATCCTTTGCCCTATTTGCAACAATATAAAATCGTTCCATCTTTTATCCCAAACCTTTCAGGCACAGAACCCTTACAGGCACCTATGTGCTTCCTCTACTATTTTTTCTACAGAAATTTCAGAAAGAAATTCCCCTTTTTCTTTCTCTGCCTGATTCTGCAGATAAAGTAAATATTCAATATTTCCCTCTGGACCTTTTATCGGAGAAAATTCCAGATTTAAAATACAAAATCCAATAGAAAGGGCAAAGTCTAAGATTTTGCAAATGACTTCCCTATGCACTCCCTTTTCCCGTACTACCCCTTTTTTCCCCACCTTCTCTTTTCCCGCCTCAAACTGAGGTTTAATCAGACAGACCATCTGCCCGTCTTCTGTCATAAGCTGCTTTACCGGCAGCAGCACCTTTGTTAAAGAAATAAAGGAAACATCTATTGAGACAAACGCTATCTGTTCTTTTATTTCCTCTGCCGTTACATAGCGGATATTGGTCTTTTCCATTACTACAACCCGTTCATCCTGCCGAAGCTTCCATGCAAGCTGTCCCGATCCCACATCTACCGCGTAAACTTTTTTTGCCCCATTCTGCAGCATACAGTCGGTAAATCCTCCGGTAGAGGCTCCGACATCCATACAGACTTTTTCAGAGAGCAGTATACCAAATTCCCGCACCGCTTTATCCAGTTTTAATCCGCCCCGGCTGACAAACGGAATCGGATTTCCCCGAACCTCAATGCACACATCTTCCCCAAACATCGCTCCCGCTTTATCTTCCCGCTGCCCGTCTACAAATACAGTTCCTGCCATAATAACGGCTTTTGCCTTTTCTCTAGATTCTATTAAATTCCGCTTTACAAGCAATACATCCAATCGTTCTTTCATTTGCTCATATCCTTTAGATATTCTAAAATTCTGTCCAAAATCGTATCTGTATCAATCCCTACCTCTTTCATTAGAATTCCCACATTTCCATGTTCCACATATAGATTAGGAAGCGAAAGATTCATTACAGAATAACCCATATTTCGATTTTTGGCAAATCGAGTTACTTTTACTCCAAAACCGCCGTTTAAGATATTCTCTTCCAGTGTGACAACCAAAAAATGATTCTGTTCTAACTCCTCTAACATCTGCTCATCCATTGGCTGTACAAACCGGGCATTGATCAAGGTTACATGACAGCCATACCGCTTTAGCTGTTCCCGCACTTTTACAGCTGTCTTTACCATATTTCCAACTGCTATTAATGCAATATCCCGCTCCTGATAGAGAACCTGACTCTTTCCATATTCAATCGGTGTCCGCAGTTCTTTGAGCCCATCATAGGCTTCCCCACGGGGATAGCGAATGGCAAGAGGTCCATTAAACTCCATTGCAAATTTTAAAATATCGGTTAATTCATATAAATTCATTGGTGCAAAAATATTCATATTCGGAATCGTAGATAAAAATGACAGATCAAAGATCCCCTGATGTGTCTCCCCGTCACTTCCTACCAACCCCGCACGATCCACTGCAAATATAACCGGAAGATTTTGGATGCAGACATCATGAATCATCTGATCATAGGCACGCTGCAAAAAGGAAGAATATACCGCCACTACCGGCTTCATCCCGCCTGCTGCCAAACCGGCTGCAAATGTTACAGCATGCTCCTCTGCAATTCCTACGTCAAAAAACCGCTCTGGATAGGCTTCCCGATATTTTGCAAGCCCGGTTCCGTCTGGCATAGCGGCTGTAATCGCCACCAGATTAGAATACTTCTCTCCTAACTTTACCATAGCTGCAGAAAAAATATCCGTATAAGTCGGTTTTACCTTCTGCCGAATCGCCATCCCGGTCTCTATATCGAACGGCTCCACTCCATGAAATTTCCACGGTTCCTTTTCAGCAGGCGGATATCCCTTTCCCTTTTTGGTAATGACATGCACCAAAACCGCATGATCTAATTTCTTTGCTTCCTCTAGTACCCGCACCAGCTTTTTAATATTGTGCCCGTCCACCGGTCCTAGATAAGTCACTCCCATCTCCTCAAAAAGCATCCCCGGAATAAACAACTGTTTAATTCCGCTCTTTGTTCTTCGAATCTTTGTAATTGCTTTTTCTCCTCCCGGCACTTTTTTCAAAGTATCCATTACACTGTTTTTTAAACCATTATAGATCTCTCCTGTCCGAAGCTGATTCAGATACTCCGACATACCGCCGACATTATGGGAGATAGACATCTCATTATCATTTAATACAATAATAAAATTTTGTTTGCTTCGGGCGGCATTATTCAGTGCCTCATAAGCCATCCCGCCTGTCAGAGCCCCATCTCCGATAACCGAAATAACCGTATTCTTTTTGCCAAGAATTCGGTTTGCCTCCGCATATCCCAACCCGGCAGAAATCGAAGTAGAGCTATGCCCTGTTCCAAATGCATCACAGCTGCTTTCTCTCTTCTTTGGAAAACCGCTGATTCCGCCATATTTGCGAAGTTCGTCAAATCCCTCTCTGCGTCCGGTTAAAAGTTTATGAGTATAGGATTGATGCCCCACATCCCATATAATTTTATCCTCAGGAAGACTGCAAACCAGATGCATTGCTATGGTCAGTTCCACCACTCCAAGGTTTGACGCTAAATGCCCTCCGCTTCTGCTAATTTTATCAATTAAAAAAGTTCGGATCTCTGCAGCCAGAATTTCATACTCTTCCGGCTTAAGTACCTTTATATCATTTGGCTTGTTTATCCTTTCAAGAATCATAATCCGCCTCTATTTTTCTCTATCAATCAGCCAAAGAAGCAACTCTCTTAAAAATGGATTGTTTCGGTTCTGTTTCTCCTCTAAATCCTCCAAAAGATAAATCGCCTCTTTTGATAATTGTTCCACCTGTTCTTTTGAATATACCATTCCTTTTAATGAAACATAAGTCACTTTATGATTTTTTTCATCACTCAATATGGGTTTTCCAAGCACCTCGGCTGTACTAATCAAATCCAGTATATCATCTTGTATCTGAAAAGCAACCCCAACTTTTCCCGCTATCTGTTCTACTATGGCAACCTCTTCCTTTGAAGCCCCTGCCATAACCGCTCCTATCATCATAGCTCCCTCTATCAGGGCACCGGTCTTTAGCCGATAGATAAACTGAAGCTGTTCTTCTGTCAGTTTGCTCTGCTTCTCTGTTGCCTCCACATCTACCACCTGTCCGCCAAGCATCCCGTAAATTCCGGCTTTTTCAGCCAAAATCCCCTGTGCCTGCAAAATCTGTTCCATCTGTCTTAAAAATATCTCCCCTGTTACTTCCCTCTCTTTTAACATATGATAAGCAGCCCCCGTTATCTGAAATGCATAATTTAACAAAGCATCTCCCGCCAAAATCCCCATTGCATGTCCATAGACAATATGTGTTGTCTTCTTTCCTCTGCGGTAAGAATCATTGTCCATAGCAGGCAGATCGTCATGTACTAAGGAATACGTATGGATCATCTCCATAGCCGCCATAAAAGGCTCAATCTCATTCCCTTCTCCCCCAAACAGCCGATAGGTTTCCAGCATCAATATAGGGCGAAGCCGCTTCCCTCCTGCACGCACGCTATAATTCATCGCTTCCATTACGGTTTTCTGATATCCCTGTTCTTTTGGAAGATAACATTCTAAAATTTCTTCCACCTTTTGTATTCGTTTTTTCTGTTCTTCTTTAAAATTCATCCTGATTCTCTGCTCCATTCAACACAATCATCTGTTTCTCCACCAGATCCACTTTTGTATTACAATACTGTAAAAGCTGCACCCCTTCCCGATACAGCCGAAAAGACTCCTCCAAAGAAATTTCTCCATCCAAACTGCAGATAATCTGATTCAGCCGTTCCAATGCCTCCTCAACTGAAATTTCTTCTAATGATTTTATTTCCCGTTCTGTTTTCTTCTCTTTTTCCAATTTTTCAGTCCCCTTCTTCTCTCTGTTTTCCATCATATGGCAAAACTTCTTTTATCACAGCCCGCACTTCTCCATCTGCCACCTTCACCGTAATAAACTCTCCTTTTACAGCCTGTCCGACCCCTTTAAAAGCCCGTCCATCCTGATCGGTTACATAAGCATATCCTTTTTCCAGCCGCTTGAAAGGAGATACCCCATCCAACCGTTCAGCAAACAGTTCCGTCTGATGCCGAATAAAACGCAGCTTCCGCTCCATTCTCCTCTCTAACTGCCCCTCTAAATCCAAAAGCCGCTGCCGCTTCATCAATACTTGATTCTGAGGACCAACATAGTGAAGCTGCATCTGTGCCTGCTTGATTTTCCCTCTATTATATTCTATCCGCCCAGCCATCTTTTGAAACAGCATCCGCCGCTTTTCTTCTAACGTATCTTGATAACTCCGATAATCAAACACCGCCAGTTCAGCAGCAGCCGAAGGGGTAGGGGCACGAAGATCTGCCACATAATCAGAAATCGTCACATCTACTTCATGTCCAACGGCTGATATTACCGGCGTCTGACAGGCAAAAATTGCACGAGCCACACACTCCTCATTAAAAGCCCAAAGATCTTCTATCGATCCCCCGCCCCGTCCGACAATAATCACATCTACTCCAAGCCTATCCAAATAGGAAATCCCCTGCACAATCGTTTCCTTTGCCCCGTCCCCCTGAACCAACGCTGGATAGAGCACCAGCTGCACATAGGGGTTTCTCCGTCTTGCAATCGTAACAATATCCCGAATTGCTGCCCCTGTGCTTGCCGTAACAACCCCAATCGTCCGTGCAAAACGAGGAATCGGTTTTTTATATACCTTAGAGAACATCCCCATCTCTTCTAATTCCTGCTTTAGCTGTTCAAACTTCTGATAAAAAAGCCCCGCTCCGTCTAATGTAATATTTTTTGCATAAAGCTGATATTTTCCGTCCCGCTCATAAACCCGGACACTGCCCTCCACCACAACAGTCTGTCCCTCCTGCAGAGAAAAAGACAGCCCATTTCGATTTCCGGCAAACATCACACAGGCAATCGTTCCTGTCTGATCCTTTATCGTAAAATAAATATGCCCGGAAGTATGATATTTGCAATTTGAGACCTCTCCCTTTATCCAAATACGATTCAGCATAAAATCCTGCAGAAACATATTTTTAATATAAGAATTTACTTGTGCAACCGAATAAACATTCGCCATTTGTCTGCTCCTTATCCACAAAAACGATTGACTTTTCTATAATTAAGCAAGTTTTGCCAAAATCCCATTGACAAACGAGGGAGCTTCATCTCCTCCAAACTTCTTCGCCAATTCAATCGCCTCATTGATAGCAACCGGATTAGGAACCTCCGAATCATAAAGCATCTCAAACAGGGCCAAACGAATAATCGTCAATTCCACCTTTCCCATCCGTGTAATCGTCCATCCTTCTGCCTCTTTTCCAATTCGTATATCAATCTCAGGAATCTGAAGAATCGCACTCTTTGCCCGCACTTCAATTTCCTGCTTCTCCTGATCCGAAAACTGCTCCTGATCGCTGCCATTTAAATAAAGTTTAATCTGCCTGTCCATTTCTTTCGAAGAAAAAAAATCATATTGAAACAATATTGTAAATACATTTTCCCTTAACGCTCTTCTTGTCATTTACAAAATCTCCTTATACTTAAAAATCTATAACAGAGTCTATTCCTTTGGTAAATACAAATCTTTTTACAAAAAACCATACAAAAAGAGGCTGCCGCAAATAATAGAAACTCCGTCTGCCGCAACCTCAATTCTTTCTCTTACTTGCTTTTTTCAAGGTTCACACCCGCAATGCGGATATTGACATCAGAAACAGTCAGTCCGGTCATCGTTTCAATTGCCGTCTTAACCTTCTCCTGTACTTTTGCGGATACTGCCGGAATATTATATCCATACTTCATGGTAAGCGAAAGATCCACTGAAACAGCATCCTCCAACACCTCAATTCGAATCCCCTTAGAAAGATTCTTCATCCCCAGCTTTCCGACCAACTCATTTGTAATATTGCCCGCCATCGCAGCAACCCCATCCACCTCAGTAGCAGCCAGCCCTGCAATGATTGCTACCACCTCATCTGCAATCTGAACTTCTCCGACTTCTCCGTTTTCGTATATTCTATGTGTACTTCTAATATTCTGTTCTTTTGCCTTTGCCACGGTAATAACCTCCTGTTAAAACATATTGAAAACTTTCTTTCTATTTTACATTATAACCAACTTATGTATGTTTTGCAAACCAAATTTTTCATATTTTAAAATAAGTTTCTCTCTGTTTGTACCAAAAAGCTCCCAAATCCTTTTAACCATTACTCAGAAATTACAGGGGTTATTACAATTTTATCGGCTGCCACTTCTGTCTTCCGCTTTACAATATCTTCAATCTGTGCCCGATCCGCATCGGAAAGATTTGCCGAATTCACTACCACATCTACATTTTCCCCATTTACACTGACTACTGCATCCGTAAAACCTTTTGCCTCTAAAAGCATCTCTGCTGCCGCCTCTTTCTCTGCAATCGCTGTCATTGCAATCAACTGGCTGGTAGCCTCTGCTTTCTCCCCCTCCGACAGATTGACATTATTAATAATCTCCATTAATACTGCCTCATTCTCTGCCCGTGTCTGTTCCCGATTCATCTTAATCTCATTTACTACTGCCAGCGAACCGGAACCATTGGTCAACACTGCCTCTCCTGGATTTTCCGAAACTGCCTCTTCACTCCCCGCTGTTGTTGTCTCATCATTTGGATCGGAATCTAAACTGCTGATTTCCACCATTGCACTTCCCTGTGTATCAGCGGCAGCCGTCAGTTCCACATCTTCATTGGAAATCTCATACAGCCCTACTGATTCCATTGCATTTTCTAGATTATTAACCTCTAAGTAATTGTTTTTCGCTCCGTTTTGCTGTGCGTAGCTTAAATACCCTGCCACTGCAATCATAACAGCCAGTGCAGTAATAATAAATTGGTTTTTTTTCATCAACTGTTTCAACTTGCTTCCTCCATTTCCGCATCCTGACTTTGCCGCCTCTACCAAATCAAAGTCAGCCTGCCATCTTACATATTTTTATTTTATGACTTTGCAAGTCAAATAATGCCGCTATTGCCGCATTTAATTCTTTTTTTACGCTCTCACTATCTGCTCCCTGTGCAATAACAAGTATTCCCTCTATCTCAGGTGCCATTTCCTGTATCAAATAAGGTACCTTTGCTCCGTTTTCTTCTAGATATACTACATTCTCTGACTGAGAAAGATCAATGGTATTCCTAGTTCCGCCTTCTTTATCCTGTTCATTTACTGTATTTTTGGTATAGGGAAACTCTTTTAAAATAATCTTTTCTCCTGAAGCCTTTAATGTTACCATAACCTTGATCTTCCCTGCCCCTTCTACATAAGACAGAATCTCTTCTAAACGCTCCTCCAATAATTTTTCATAGGTATCCTCTGTAATTTCTAACGTCTTATCGGTAAGAGTTTCCTGTCCTTTTGAATTTTCCTGTCCTTCTGTTATATATTTGCCTGTTTTCGCAGAGGAATCCGACTGCTTTTTTGTAGAAGTAGGAATAGAAATGATAAGAAGTGCCACTCCCGCCAGCAGACAATATAAAAATTTATTGATTCCTATGTTGCGAAAAGAGAATTTTTGTCCTTTTAAAAATGAAATTTTCTCACCCATGTTATCACTTCCATTCTATTTGATATTTACATCTGGTATTTAAAAATTTATAACTTGGAAGCATTGGTAATCCGAACGCCCAAGCTCGGGAAAGGTTTTTGGTTCTAGGCGGGCAAAAGCTCCGGGAAGCTAGTCACTAAAAACAGCTAAGCAACCCGCATGGAAGCATTGGTAATCCGAACGCCCAAGTTCGGGAAAGGTTTTTGGTTCTAGGCGGGCAAAAGTTCCGGGAAGCTAGTCACTAAGAACGGCTAAGCAACTCGCATGGAAGC
>CAJUEI010000097.1 GCA_910585255.1 uncultured Lachnospiraceae bacterium | reverse complement strand
AAAAATCCTAGTGGATCGACAGAAGCATAAGACTTTCTAACTTTCCTCCGAAGTCGCAGCAAAAAGGGATCGCTTCCCCGCTCCGGCTGTGTTTTCCTGCCTGTAAGGTTTAATTGATTCATGCATCTGTAGAGATAGAACTTTTTTTATATTAGATTTGGAATGTTTTCAGATGGGGGGAATTTAAGTTTTGAAGTATAGAAAGAAAGTTTGTTTGTTGTAGGGTAGTTTGGAAATGTTCCGTGTTAGAGATAGAGGATTTTAGAGTTTAGTAAAAAAGGAGAATAAGTAAGGATTAGTGAAGTGGGAATATGCAGTATTTTTAGATTTCAGTAAAGAAAGTAGTTGACAAAATGAAGAAAGTTGCATAGACTATAGTGTAGAAAAAAGCTGGGAGCGAAAGAGTAGCCTGTTTTTAGAAGATACAGAGAGAAAACGTCATTGGCTGAGAGCGTTTTTTTGGAAAGAAGAGGTGAAGTGCATTCGGGAGCTGATTCGGTGAACGGATAGTAGCCGGATACGTGAGTACGCGTTAAGTAGAAGAGGGAAAACAGATTTTCTGTTTTTATTAGAGTGGAACCACGGAACATGTCGTCTCTTATGGAGCGAGGTGTTCTTTTTTCATGATGAAAAAGTGAAATAGTATGTATGCGGAGGCATCTGTATGGGAATGGTTAATTTTATAAAGGAAGAAATTCGGATTATACAGGAACGGGATCCAGCGATGCATTCGGTATGGGAGGTTTTTTTATATCCCAGTTTTAAGGCAATGATTCGCTATCGGTTGGCACATAAACTTTATTTAAAGAAGCATTATTTTTTGGCACGTCTGATTTCGCAGCGTTGTGCCAGAAAGACCGGAATTGAAATTCATCCCGGTGCTACAATTGGAAAGGGATTTTTTATTGATCATGGGCATGGAGTGATTATTGGAGAGACAGCGGTAATTGGAGATAATGTTACGCTTTATCAGGGGGTTACATTGGGAGGAACCGGAAAGGAAAAGGGAAAACGGCATCCTACGATTGGCGATAATGTAATGATTAGTGCCGGGGCGAAGGTATTGGGATCTTTTTTGGTAGGAGAAAATGCAAAGATTGGTGCAGGATCGGTGGTTGTAAAACCTGTTCCTCCGAATTCTACCGTAGTAGGGATACCGGGAAGAGTCGTAAAGCGGAATAATGTAAGAGTTCCGTTAGAGGATCTAGATCAGGTTCATCTGCCCGATCCGGTTATGGCAGATTTAAAGCGGATAAAAGAGGAAAATGCTAGTTTAAAAAAGCAGTTAGAAGAGCTGACAATGATTTTAAAACAGCGTCAGATTGTCTCGGAGGATGAGGAAGAGGAAATAATCCTTCGGGCACAGGAAGCAAGAGCAGGATGTGCAGAGGAATTAGAAGAGGAGGAAAGCTACACATGAAGATTTATAATACATTGACCAAATCGAAACAGGAGTGGAAGCCATTAGAGCCAGGAAAGGTAAAAATGTATGTCTGCGGGCCTACGGTTTATAATTATATTCATATTGGAAATGCCAGACCAATGGTGGTATTTGATACGGTAAGGCGATATTTTGAATATAAAGGGTACCAGGTGAATTATGTTTCGAATTTTACAGATGTAGATGATAAGATTATTAAAAGGGCAATCGAAGAGGGAGTGGATGCCGATACGATTTCAAAGCGGTATATTGCAGAGTGTAAGAAAGATATGGAGGGACTGCATGTCCGTCCAGCGACAAAGCATCCGCTTGCTACAGAAGAGATCGATGGAATGTTGGAGATGATACAGACGTTGATTGAAAAAGGTTATGCCTATGTTGCAGCAGACGGCACTGTTTATTATCGTACCAGAAAATTTCAGGAGTATGGAAAACTTTCTCATAAAAATATTGATGATCTGCAGGCGGGGCATCGGGAAATTCAGGTGACTGGCAGTGACGGAAAAGAGGATGCATTAGACTTTGTGCTTTGGAAACCAAAGAAGGAGGGAGAGCCGTATTGGACTTCTCCTTGGTGTGACGGCAGACCGGGATGGCATATTGAGTGTTCGGTTATGGCTAAGAAATATTTAGGAGAAGAAATTGACATTCATGCGGGAGGAGAGGATCTGATCTTTCCGCATCATGAGAATGAAATTGCACAGAGCGAAGCATGTAACGGAAAAACGTTTGCGGTATATTGGATGCATAATGCATTTTTAAATATTGATAATAAAAAAATGTCCAAGTCTGCCGGCAATTTTTTTACCGTTCGGGAGATTAGCGAAAAAGTAGATTTGCAGGTGATTCGATTCTTTATGTTAAGTGCACATTATCGGAGTCCGCTTAATTTTAGTGCAGATTTGGTAGAGGCTTCTAAAAACGGATTGGAGAGGATTGTTACTTCTGTAGAACATCTTAATTATTTACTGGAAAATGGACAGAACGGGAAAATTACAGCAGAAGAAGAACAGATGCTTGCAGAGGCAGAAGAATTTGTAAAGAAATACGAAGCGGCAATGGAGGATGATTTTAATACGGCAGATGCGATTGCTGCTTTATTTGAATTGGTAAAGTATAGTAATACACATGCTTCTGGAGAGAATACAAAGACTTATCTTAAAAAGTTAAAAGAAAAGATTTTAGTTTTATGTGAGATACTTGGGATTGAGGCGGAGAAAGAACAGGATTGTTTGGATGCGGAAGTAGAGGCTTTAATTGCGGAGCGGACGGCTGCAAAAAAAGAAAAGAATTTTGCACGGGCAGATGAGATCCGCAGTCAGTTGCTGGAGATGGGGATCGAGCTGAAGGATACTCGTGAGGGGGTGCAATGGAAGAGGATATAAGACAGGATATGGATGAGTTTCAGGAATATGTAATTAGGAAACTGCAGTTAAAAGAACAGGATGCAGATGGGTATTCTCCTTTGGTTTTAGCCTATATGGGGGACTGTGTTTATGAGTTGTTTATTCGGACGAAAGTGGTAAATGAGGGGAATATGCAGGTAAGTAAAATGCATAAGAAAAGTGCACGGCTGGTAAAGGCTTCGGCACAGGCTCAGATGGTTTGTGCGATTATGGAGATGCTTACGGATGCAGAGAAGAGGGTTTATAAGAGGGGGAGAAATGCAAAATCGGTGACAATGGCTAAAAATGCCAGTATGATGGATTATCGGATGGCTACGGGGTTTGAGGCTTTGATAGGGTATTTGTATTTGAGCGGGCAGAGGGAGCGGATGGTGGAGTTGATTTGTGCTGGACTGGAAAAGATGGGGTGATGGAAAGAGTTTATTTGGGAGTGGAGGAGGGTGGGGGGATTTGGGGGGGACGGCAGATTTGGAAAGCAATACTCCACTGTTGTTCCGGTCTCCAGAAAGTAAGAAGGTCTAAGACTTCTGCAGGCAAGTACATCCGGCAGGACGGACCGGTACGCAATTCGCCCCTGCAGGGGGCTAAACACGTACCTTTTTCGGGCACAAGTGCCCGAAAATCCTATGTTTTCTAAGCAGAAGTCCAAGACCTTCTAACTTTCCTCCGAAGTCACAGCAGTGGAGTATTGCTTTCCAAATCTGTCTGGTTTTCTCAGACGGAACAGGTGCTTTTCAGCGTTTTTGGCGGTCATTTTGTTTTGTTAATAGCGAAATGGAATGATATAGTATATTTTGATTTTATATAGTAAATAAAAAATTATAAAATAAATATATATTTTTAATTTAACCTCATCAAGGAAGTCCCCCGCTTCTAAGCCGTGAAGGCGGAAGCGATGGGTTAGGGGATTTCCTCAGGTGGGATGCAAGCCCCATCTGACAAGCGGCGATAGCAGTATAGGATTATGAGGAAGTAACGGAGCGGATTTCGAATTTCCTTTGACATGAATAATTATTTTAAAAATAAGTATTAGAATTTAATAATGTAATATTGGAACAAAAAAGATATTTTTGAAAAATGAGGTATATAATTTTAACTAAAAAGATTCTTTAAAAGTATGGATTGGAATAGATTTTCAATTTGTTTGTTGTGCAGTTTTACAACAATGATTCTTTGGATTGACCATTTGCTTCCAGTATCATAAATATATAACAGAATAGATAAAATTTATGTTAAATAGTGACAGACTGAAATAATTTTATAAAATAGGAAGGTAAAAGAAATAGGCTTCTATAAAGTAATATTAAGAAGATTGGGAAAAAATTTTGAGAAAAGATTTTGAGAAAAAATATCATGATTCGGAAAAAAGTAGATTAGTTTTCAAGAATTATAATTTACAGGCAGGAATGAACAGCTAAATTTGGGAAATTTTCTTTTCCTGATACGACTTTGGAAGAAAGTTAGAAGTTCTTGGACTTCTGCTTAGAAAGTATAGGATTTTCAGGCACTTGTGCCTGAAAAAGGCACGTGTTTAGCCCCCTGCAGGGGCGAATTGCGTGCCGGTCCGTCCGGTTGGATGAACGAAACTGCAGAAGTCTTAGAACTTCTTGCTTTCTGGAAATCGGAGTAACAGGAAAAGAAAATTTCCCAAATTTAGCGTCCTCCCCATCTTCTCATTGAAACATTATAAATAAAAAATTTATCCATAAATAAAAGAAATGAGGAAACTTATGCGGTATGAGGAATTAACGATTGAGGGAAGAAATGCTGTGATAGAAGCATTTCGTGCAGGTAAGACAATTGATAAATTATTTATCTTAAAAGACTGTCAAGACGGTCCGATTCGTACAATTATAAAAGAAGCGAAAAAGACAGATGCGATTCTTAATTTTGTAACAAAAGAGCGGTTGGATCAGCTTTCAGAGACAGGAAAGCATCAGGGAGTAGTTGCTTATTCTGCTGCTTATCAGTATGCAGAAGTAGAAGATCTGCTTCGAGTAGCGGAGGAAAAGGGAGAGCCGCCATTTTTAATTTTGCTGGACAATGTGGAAGATCCCCATAACCTTGGTGCAATTATTCGGACAGCAAATTTAGCAGGGGCACATGGAGTAATTATTCCAAAACGGAGAGCTGCCGGTCTTACTGCTGCTGCAGCAAAGGCTTCTGCTGGGGCAATCTACTATACTCCGGTTGCTAAAGTGACGAATTTAGCTAAAACAATAGAAGAATTAAAAGAAAAAGGACTTTGGTTTGTATGTGCAGATATGGACGGAGATAGTATGTATCAGTTGAATCTGACCGGAGCAATTGGGTTGGTAATCGGAAATGAGGGAGACGGAGTAAGCCGCTTAGTAAAAGAAAAGTGTGATATGGTGGCTTCCATCCCTATGAAAGGGGAGATTGGTTCTTTAAATGCTTCCGTGGCTGCCGGAGTTTTGGCATATGAGATAGTAAGACAGCGAATGTAGGAAAACTTTTATTTTTTGTTGCATTATAAGGATTTGTAGAGTAAAATAAAATATATGACCTGTTTTGGGTAAGCTGCAGGGGTATGAATAATAATTTAAGGAGGATTCTTGCTGTATGGAAATGCAGATTATCGAACAATATTTGGATGAGTTATTGGAAAAAACAACGGTGGATATCCCAGCTTGGAATATCGAGAAAGCTCGGGCAGGAAAAAAATCTAGTTGGGATTATATTGACGGCTGTATGATTATGGCTATTTTAGAGTATTATAATTGTACTGGAAATGAAAAGTATTTAAAATTTGCGGATACATATGAGGATTATCGGGTGCATGAGGATGGTTCGATTGATGGATTTGAATTGGAAAAACAAAATTTGGATGATGTAAACGGCGGGAAGAACTTTTTTGAATTATATCGTTTGACGGGGAAAGAAAAGTATCGGAAGGCATTGGATACCGTCTATGAATTGTTAAAGAGACAGCCAAGGACAAAGGAGGGGAATTTCTGGCATAAGAAGATTTATCCAAATCAGGTTTGGTTGGACGGGCTGTATATGGCACAGCCGTTTTATATGGAATATGAGACAAAGTTTCATAATAAGGAAAATTATCGGGATATCTTTCAGCAGTTTTTCCATGTAGCAGAACTGCTTCGGGATAAAGAGACGGGATTGTATTATCATGCCTATGATTCTTCTAGAGAGATGTTTTGGTGCAATAAAGAGACCGGGCTTTCGAAGCATTTTTGGCTTCGGGCATTGGGCTGGTATTCTATGGCACTTTTAGATACTCTGTATAAGTGCGAGAAGACCGGGTATGAGGAAGAGTATGAAAAGTTAAAGGGAATTTTTATTGATTTAATGGAAGCGATGGTTCGTTTTCAGGATAAGAGCGGGATGTGGTATCAGGTTGTGGATTTGGGCGGTCGGGAGAAGAACTATTTAGAGACCAGCGGCAGCTCGATTATGGCATATTGTATGCTGAAAGGGACACGGCTTGGCATTTTGCCGGAAGTTTATCGAGAGTATGGAAAGAAGGCATTTCAGGGTGTTTGTGACAATTATCTTGTGACGGATACAGGAAAGATGAGTCTGGGAGGAATCTGTTTGGTAGCCGGGCTTGGCGGAGCTTCTATGAGAGATGGAAGTTATGATTATTATATGTCGGAACCGATTGTACAAGATGATGCAAAAGGAGTGGGACCGTTTTTATTGGCATATAGCGAACTGCACAGACTATAGAGAAAAATTTTGAGATTCGAAAAACTTTAAAATTCAGAAAAACTTTATAATAAAAGGCTGTTATAGAAGAAGACAGAAAGAGATGGGCAGCAGATTAGAGAAAGAGAATGGAGAGAGTTTTTAAAGAGTGAGAAAATGAGGAGTAAGTATTATGATAGAGGTTAGTGCAGATAATAAGACGGAAAGTGCCCGTATTATGGTAATCGGTGTGGGCGGCGGCGGAAACAATGCTGTCAACAGTATGGTAGAAGACGGGGTTTTGGGAGTGACATACGCCTGTTTGAATACAGATAAGCAGGCACTTGAACGCTGTCAGGCAGATTATCAGGTACAGATAGGGCAGCAGCTTACGAAAGGGCTTGGAGCAGGTGCAAAGCCGGAAATCGGAGAAGCTGCAGCATTGGAGAATGAAGATGAAATCCGGGCTTTGGTAAGAGATCAGGATATGGTAATTGTAACCTGCGGAATGGGCGGCGGCACAGGAACCGGCGGAGCACCTGTGATAGCAAAGATTACAAGAGAGTTGGGAATACTGACCGTTGGTGTAGTGACAAGACCTTTTTTGTTTGAGGCGAAAACTCGGATGCGAAATGCTATCAGCGGAATAGAAAAACTAAAACAGTATACAGATACATTAATTGTAATTTCAAATAATAAGTTATTGGAAATTGTAGATAGAAAGACAACGATGCCGGAAGCATTAAAAAAGTCGGATATGATTTTAAAGCAGACGATTCAGGGGATTACAGATTTAATCAGTCGTCCTGCTATGATTAATTTGGATTTTGCAGATGTCACTACAATTATGAAAGATAAAGGGACGGCTTATATTGGGATTGGGACAGGACATGGAGAAAACCGTACTATTGAAGCGGTAGAAAATGCACTGAACAGTCCTCTGCTGGAAACTAGCATTGATGGTGCAACGCATGTGCTTTTAAATATTTCAGGGGATGTGACTTTGTGGGATGCAAATGAGGGTGCCGAACGGGTACAAAATTTGGTGTCGGAAGATGCCAATATTATCTTTGGATCGATGTATGACGATTCGGAACCGGATACAGTTACAGTGACGATTATTGCTACCGGGGTGGACAAAGGCGGAGACGATATCCCTAAGGAAAAGCCGAATACCAGACAGCGGTCACAGATGGAGTCTAGAAATTTTGGTGAAGGAATGGGGGCACCAGCGGAGGGCGAAAACGGTTATAATCAGAACGGACATTATATGCAGCCAATAGAGGGGGCTGGCGGGCAGCGTTCGTTTGAACAGGAGACGGGCGGATATATGCAGCCGGCAGAAGGCGGATATGGTCAGTTTGGACAAGGGACAGGCGGGTATATGCAGCCGGCAGAGGGTGGATACGGTCAGTTTGGACAGGGAACAGGCGGGTATATGTCACCGATAGAAGGGGCGGGTGGGCATCAGCCGTCTTTACAGGGGAATTATGCCTATCCGTATACACAGCCGGTACAGGGAGCAGGACAGGAACCTCCTTATTCGGGAATGGGGAATTCGGGAGGCGGAGCTAAAATTACGGAATTTCAAAGCCGAAAGCAACCAGAAACGGAGTTAAAGTTTTCGACAATGCAGTCTAAGAGTGCTCCGATATCGGAGCCGGAATCAGAGCAAAGGGATTATTATGATAGAGAAGAGAATAATTCCTCCTTTGATATACCAGATTTTTTAAAGCGGATTAGGCGAAAGAGATAGAGAGAGGGACTGCTGCAGAATGATAATATTTTGCAGCAGTCCCTTTTAGATATGAATAAATTCTGGTTTTCTTTTTCGAAATAGGGTGAGATACCGAAAGCCGCATTGTTCTAAAAGTTCCTGTATTTGATCGAAGGCAAAGGCAAGGTGTTCCGGCTTATGTCCGTCCGATCCTATAGTAATGATTTCGCCTCCAAGTTCTCGGTATTTTTGGAGAATTTCTGGTCTGGGATTGGGTGCTCCTAATCCGTATTTCAGTCCGGCTGTATTGACTTCGATTCCTTTTCCCATAGAGATTAGCCGTTTTAGACATTGTTCTATGATTTCCTGATAGATTTCATAAGAATAGCTTTTTTTTCCAGAGGGGAGATAGCGGATAATATAGTCTAGATGACCATAGACATCAAAGTCGGAACAGAAGTTTAAATTTTCTAGTATGGATTCAAAGTAGCGGAAAATCCCTTCTTCTTCTTTTTTCCCCTCCCAATAGACCGGGTAGTAAGGGTCCATCTGATCGACAACATGTGAAGAGCCGATAATAAAGTCAAATGGATAGGAAGCGGCTAAAGAGGCTAAGTGTCCGCCAAGCTCCGGGGTAAGACCATATTCCATTCCGATTCGGATAGAGAGGACGGATTGGTATTCCTGCTGCAGGGAGGAGAGAACAGAGAAGTACTCTTCTATATCGAATGTGAATAGATCGGGATCGTTTGGGTAATGATAGTCAATATGATCGGTGATGCAGACTTCTTTTAGACCATAAGAAACAGCACGGTCAAGCATAGAACGGACAGGGGTGTCGGAGTCACCGGAAAATTGGGTGTGAATATGATAATCGTAAAACATAAGCAGTCTCCTTTTTTGTATTTTTAACCTATTAAGGAAGTAGCGGAGCAAATTCCGAATTTCCTTTGACGATATTGGGCTTTAAAAAAAGCAGTAATTTTAATATATAAAAAAAAGACAATCTTAAGAATAGGATAAAGGTACTAATTTTCGTAATAAATACGCAAAGAATTCATAATGATTATGCAACATGTGCAAATATCTTGGAAATATTTTAGGAATTTAATGAAAATTTAACTTGAAATTTTTGGAGAGATTAGGTAGAATACAAATAGATTGATTTTTGTTTAACAATCCCAATAAAAAGCCACTTATTTTTTATGTGGTTGTTTATAAATAAAAATTCACATTAGGAGGATTTAGAAATGGCAGTAAGAGTAGCAATCAATGGTTTTGGTCGTATCGGTCGTCTTGCATTCAGACAGATGTTTGATGCAGAAGGGTATGAAGTAGTGGCAATCAACGATTTGACAAGTCCAGAAATGTTAGCACATTTGTTAAAGTATGATACCGCTCAGGGCCCTTACAAGTATGTAAAGAGTGTAGAGGCAGGAGAAGATTCCATTAGCGTAAATGGAAAGAAGATTACAATTTACAAAGAAGCAGATGCTTCGAAGCTTCCATGGGGCGAGTTAAAAGTGGATGTTGTATTAGAGTGTACAGGCTTCTATACTTCAAAAGAAAAGGCTTCTGCTCATATTACAGCAGGTGCTCGTAAAGTTGTTATTTCCGCACCGGCAGGCAACGACCTTCCTACTATCGTTTACAATGTAAACCATACTACATTAAAGGCTACAGATACAGTAATTTCTGCTGCATCTTGTACAACAAACTGCTTGGCTCCTATGGCTAAGGCATTGAATGATTTGGCTCCGATTCAGTCTGGTATTATGACAACCGTTCATGCTTATACCGGTGATCAGATGATTCTGGACGGTCCGCAGAGAAAAGGCGATAAGAGAAGAAGCCGTGCAGGTGCCTGCAATATCGTTCCAAACTCTACTGGTGCTGCAAAGGCAATTGGTTTGGTTATTCCAGAATTAAACGGAAAATTAATTGGTTCTGCACAGCGTGTTCCAACTCCTACTGGATCGACAACAATTTTAGTTGCAGTGGTTAAGGGAAAAGTAACAAAAGATCAGATTAATGAAGCAATGAAAGCTGCTGCATCCGAATCTTATGGCTATAATACAGATGAGATCGTATCCAGTGATGTAATCGGTATGACATATGGTTCTTTATTTGATGCAACACAGACCATGGTAGCTCCGATGGAAGACGGAAATACTCAGGTTCAGGTAGTATCTTGGTATGACAACGAGAACAGCTATACAAGCCAGATGGTTCGTACCATTAAGTATTTCGCTGAATTGGCTTAATTTTGGCAAAAGACCTTATTACAGGGGTCCGGTCATGGGACCGGGCCTCTTTTTTTGCAGAGGACGGAGTTAAATCGGATATTTGCAATCCGCTTCGCTACTTGTTCATAACCTCATAGCTGCTATTGCTGCTTTTCAGTGAGAGTGCAGACTCCCACTGAAACAAGGAAGTCCCAGCCCACTGCGTTCGCCTTGGCGGCTTAGAAGCGGGGGACTTTCTTGATGAGGCTAAAAAATAAAATAAATCGGGAAAAGGAGAATACTTATGTTAAGCAAAAAGACTGTGGATGATTTAACCAATGTTGCAGGAAAAAAGGTGTTGGTACGCTGTGATTTTAATGTGCCGTTAAAGGAAGGGGTTATTCAGAATTATAACCGTATTGACGGAGCACTTCCTACGATTAAGAAATTATTGTCGATGGATGCAAAAGTGATTTTATGTTCACATTTAGGAAAACCAAAGGGAGAACCGCTTCCTGAGATGTCTTTGGCTCCAGTAGCTGAGGCTTTAACAGAGAGATTGGGTGTTGCTGTAAAGTTTATTGATGATCCGCAGGTAACAGGAGCAGAGACACAGAAGGCTGCTGCTGAATTAAAAGAGGGTGAAGTGCTGCTGCTTCAGAATACCCGCTATCGTGCAGAAGAGACAAAGTATGGCAAGGATGAAAAGGCAGAGGCTTATGCAAAAGAATTGGCAGCTCTTTGCGACAATGAAATTTTTGTAAATGATGCATTTGGTACGGCACATCGTGCACATTGTTCTAATGTTGGTGTTGCAAAACTAACAAAGGAAAGTGTAGTAGGATACTTAATGGAGAAGGAAATTAAATTTTTAGGGGAAGCAGTAGAGAATCCGGTTCGTCCATTTGTTGCGATTTTAGGCGGTGCAAAGGTTTCGGACAAGATTAATGTCATTAACAATTTATTGGAAAAAGTGGATACTTTAATTATCGGCGGAGGTATGGCTTATACGTTCTTAAAGGCACAGGGACAGGAAGTCGGCAACTCTTTATTAGAGGCTGATAAGATGGACTATGCATTGGAAATGATTAAAAAGGCAGAGGAAAAAGGCGTGAAATTACTGCTTCCGGTAGATCATGTAGTAGGAAAAGAATTTTCAAATGATACAGAGAAGAAGACGGTAGAAACAATGGAAGCCAGCTGGTCAGGATATGATATTGGACCGAAGACTATTGAACTCTATAAAAATGCACTGGCTGATGCAAAGACTGTGGTATGGAACGGACCGATGGGCGTTTTTGAGTTTGAGAATTTTGCACAGGGGACATTGGAGGTTTGCCGTGCGGTAGCGGAGTTAAAAGATGCAACTACTGTAGTAGGCGGCGGAGATTCTGTAAATGCAGTAAAGAGATTGGGATTTGCAGATAAGATGACTCATATTTCTACTGGTGGTGGTGCTTCACTTGAATTTTTGGAGGGAAAGGAACTTCCTGGTGTAGCAGCAGCACAGGGAAAATAAGATTGGATTAGAAGACGGAGGGTATAAAAATGGCAAGAAAAAAGATTATTGCCGGAAACTGGAAGATGAATATGACACCTAGCCAGGCGGTTGCTTTGGTAGAGGAATTAAAGCCGCTTGTTAAGAATCCAGAAGTGGATGTGGTATTTTGTGTACCAGCTATTGATTTAATTCCAGTAATAGAGGCAGCAAAGGGCAGCAATATTCAAATCGGTGCGGAAAATATGTATTTTGAAGAGAAAGGTGCTTATACCGGAGAGGTTTCTGCAGAGATGCTGGTGGACGCTGGAGTGAAGTATGTAATTATCGGACATTCGGAGAGACGGGAATATTTTGCAGAGACAGATGAAACCGTGAATAAGAAAGTATTGCAGGCTTTGAAACATGGAATTACACCGATTATCTGCTGCGGAGAATCTTTAAAGCAGAGAGAACAGGGAATTACGATTGATTGGATTCGTCAGCAGATTAAGATTGCTTTTCTGCAGGTGACTGCAGAGCAGGCAGCAGCTTCCGTAATTGCTTATGAGCCGATCTGGGCGATTGGGACAGGAAAGGTTGCAACAACAGAGCAGGCACAGGAGGTTTGCAAAGCGATTCGGGATTGTATTGGGGAAATTTATGATGCTAAGACCGCAGAAGCCATTCGGATTCAGTATGGCGGAAGTGTGTCGGCAGCTAGTGCACCGGAGTTATTCGCACAGGCGGATATTGACGGCGGATTGGTTGGCGGGGCTTCTTTAAAGCCGGATTTTGGAAAGATTGTGAATTATAAATAATTACGTTTCTGCAAAAATTTGATAGTTGAAAAATATAGTAAAAAAGGGATATCAAAGGAAAAAGTTTCTTTGATATCCCTTTTTATGCATATGGGCGTCCAAACGAACTATGTCAGCACAGCTTCTGTCAAAGTCAAATTCTCCTTCTAATGTAGAGTAATCAGTATACTACAATACGCTAAAGCAACTACACAAAAAATACAATAGTAATTATTGGATAATAAATATATTAAAAATTAGATATTTATTATTTGATGTCAGTTTGTGTAAAAAAAATAGTGCAAAACACATGCAAAAAGCAAGGTATTAGAATGTCAGACACGTTTTGTATAATAATTACATCATAAAGAAGGAGGTTGAGAGAGAGGATGAAAAGAGAGAGGATGAAAAAGAAGAAAAAAGAAACAGTAGTAAAAGAAAAATTTTCCT
>CAJUEI010000096.1 GCA_910585255.1 uncultured Lachnospiraceae bacterium | reverse complement strand
TTGGCTCATATAACAGACGGATTGATTACCATTAATCAGGAAGACTATCTGCGGGCAAAGCGGTTTCATCTGCGAAAGGGCGGGACCGTCTATCGGGTAAACGGGGTTGGGATTTCTCTAACTGCTTCTGCTGAAAAAGACGGAGCTTTTTCGAAAGGAAGGCAGAATCGGGAAGGAATACGAAGCACACTTGGGATTTTGCCGGAGGAATATGTGTTTCTTAGTATTGGGGAACTGAGCCGGAGGAAAAATCATCAGATTGTAATTCGGGCATTAAAGAGACTGGCTGAGAAAACGGATATTTCTTTTGTCCGCTATTATATCTGCGGAGAGGGAAGAAAACGAAAAGCGTTAAGGAAATTGATCCAAAAAAGTCGATTGGAACAGCAGGTAATACTGCTGGGGTATCAGGAGAATGTAGAGGTATTTTTAAAGGCAGCGGACTGCTTTATTCTTCCCTCGCGTCAGGAAGGGCTTCCGGTTGCTTTATTGGAAGCAATGAGAGAGGGATTGCCTATTATTGCTTCTAAGATACGGGGAAGCCGGGAACTGGTGGAAGGGGAGGCGGTTTTAGTTGCAGCAGATAAGAAAGAACAGTATGCAGATGCAATGGAGAAAATTATGAGGATGGGGAGAAAGAGAAGGAAGTACAGCAGGCTGAATGATTATAGTGAATCTTATGTAACAGAGCAGATGCAGAGGATTTATAGGGAAATTGTAGAGTAAGGAATAAGAGGAACTGGGATGAATTCATTTTTGAAAATGTTAGTATATCGAATACCTCGTCTTAGGGAATTAAGAGAGGAGGTTGAGTTTTTAAAAGAAGAAAATAGTCGTTTAATAAAGGGAATTGATGCAGAAAGAGGATCGAACAATTTTTTGAATTTTAGAAAAGAAGAGCTAGATCGCCTTCATGAAGAAGTAGTAGAGAGAAATTGGGGAATTCTTCCAAGCAGAAAACATTTATTTTGTTTTAGTCCTTTTAAGCGGATTGAGATTTTAACAAATGGAGATGTTTATACTTGCTGCAGTGCACACTTAAAACATGGATATTTTATTGGAAATCTGTTTGAAGAAGAAGTAGAAGAGATCTGGAATTCGGAAAAAGCAAAAAAGCTGCGATATTCTGTTTCAGAGGGGGATTTTGAATATTGTAATCATATGTGCCGGTGGCTGCATCAGGACAAAGAGGATAGAAATGACAGTATTAGTCCTGTACGGGAGAGAGAAGAGGTAGCGGTTCATTATAAAAATTATCAGGAGTGCAGTTTGCAAGAAGGACCGGTGGAGATATCATTAAGCTGTGATGATACTTGTAATTTATATTGTCAGTCCTGCAGGGCAAAAAGAAAAGTATTAGATAAAGAAGGCAGTGAAAAATTATATCAGGTTTTAATGAAAAAGGTAAGACCTATGTTAGTTACCTGTAAAAATCTTAGTGCGTTGGGAAGCGGTGATATTTTTTCTAGTCAGGCATTAAGTCGATTTTATCAGACGCTATCCAAAGAGGAATTTCCTGATTTAGAGTTATTGATTATTACCAATGCACAATTATTGACAAAAGAAAAATGGGAAGAGTTTTCTAATTTACATGGAATGACAATCGATCTCGTGATTTCTATAGATGCAGCTAAAAAAGAAACTTATGAGGTAATTCGCAGAGGCGGAAGCTGGGAAGTTTTAAATCAAAATATGGATGCAATCGGGGAATGGAGAAGACAGGGACAGATAAGAAGTCTGCAGATTAATTTTTTAGTGCAGAGAAAAAATTATTTGGAAATGGAAGAGTTTCTTTTATTAGGGAAAAAATGGGGGGCAGATCGGATTGAATTTCAGAAAATGGCAAATTGGGGTTCTTATACAGATGAGGAATTTCAAAAAGAAGATGTCAATAATCCCAAGAATGAATATTATCAAGAGGCAATGAAACGGCTTTCTAAGATCTGTAAACAGGAGAATGGGATTGAAATTATTCAAAATATTATATAAAGTGTGGAGAAGAAAAGATGCGAAAGGAAAGCAGAGTATGCAAAAGGAGCTGGTTACAATTGCACTTGCTGTCTATAATCCGAATCAATTATGGCTAAAGGAATTATTGGATTCTTTAAATCAGCAGACTTATCCAAATCTAGAATTAGTGGTTTGTGATGATGCATCCGATCGAGAGATATTTTTGGATATTACTATTTTAATTAAAAAAAGTATTACTAAATTTCCGTTTCGAGTTTTGCAAAATCTTGAAAATCTTGGAAGCAACCGAACGTTTTTGCGGCTGATTGCAGAGGCTAATGGTAATTATATTGCATTTTGTGATCAAGATGATATCTGGATGGAGAATAAGATAAATCGGCTGTATTCTGCAATAAAAACAGAAAAGGCGGTATTGTCTTATTGTGATATGCGGGTAGTAGATCGGTATGGTAAAGTCACTGCCGAAAGTTTAAAGAATAAAAGAAATCGTCTATGTTATATAGAGGGAGAAGATTTAGCACAAAATTATATCTTTCATAATTGTACGGCAGGCTGTTCTATGCTGTTAAAGAGAGAGTGTGCCCTTATGGCGGACAGTATACCGGAAGGAACCTATTGGGATCACTGGCTTTGTATTCTTGCTTCTATACAGGGGAAAATAGCATTTGTAAAAGAAGCATTGGTCTGTTATAGAATTCATGGAGCAAATCAGAGCGGAGTTCTTGCCGGGATAAAAAGCTGGGAAGAGTATTACCAGGAACGAATTTTAGGGGTATATCGGCGGGCAGAGATGTTGCATCAGAAAGGTTGTCACTATTCTGGGCAAAGAGAAGTTGAGAGAATCGTATATGCACGGAAATACGGAAAAATAAAAGAGATGTGGAAATATCGGGCACTGTGCAGAAGAGAAGTCTATTTTGAAATTATTTTCTCTCGGATGCCAAAAGGAATATTTTTAGGAGCCGTCTGGCTTTTACGCAGGATATAGATGGATAGTTTAAGCAGAAAGAGAAAAGGGATGTAGAAGGGATAAATAGGATGTATACATTAGAAGAAGTAAAAAAGTTGTATGTTTTATTGAAAAAGTTGGTAGGGAATGATTTAAAATCCCGATACTCTGGTTCTGTATTTGGAATTGTATGGGCTTTTATCCAGCCGCTTGTTACCATATTGGTTTTTTGGTATGTATTCCAGATTGGATTTCGAAACCCTCCGGTTGACAATATTGAATTTATTTTATGGTTTATTGCAGCAGATATTCCCTGGATTTATTTTAATGATGCCGTATTATCTTCTACCAATGTATTATATGAATATTCTTATTTGGTAAAAAAGATGAAATTCCGAGTATGGATGCTTCCGATTATTAAGGTTTTTTCTTCTTTGTATATTCATATATTTTTTATGATATTTATTGTGGGAATGTATTTTTTATATGGATATTCCTTTCAAATTTCCTGGATTGGAATTCTATATTATTCGTTTGCTTTAACTATACTTGTAACAGGAATAGCATTTATCGTATCTTCTTTAGCCGTATTTTTAAAAGATGCTTCTCAGATAGTGGGAATTATTTTACAGATTGGATTTTGGCTGACACCCATATTTTGGGCAGATCATTCTATGAACCCTTCTGTATTGCGGGTTTTAAAATTGAATCCTTTATATTATATTATTCATGGCTATCGAGACTCCCTTATTTATGGGATTTCATTTTGGGAGGAGTCTATAAAATTAAGTATTTATTTTTGGGTAGTAACAGGACTTGTATCGTGGGTTGGAATTAAGGTTTATAAAAAATTGAAAGTTCATTTTGCAGATTTATTGTAATCAGATTGGGTGAGGAGTCAAAAGATGGAAGAATGTGCATTGGATATCAGGCATGTGACAAAAGAATATAAGCTATATGAAAGGCAGATAGACCGTTTAAAGGAATCTTTTCATCCAAGGAAAAAAAGTTATCATAAAAAGTTTTATGCATTAGATGATATTTCGATACAGGTTCCTATAGGAGAAAAGATTGGAATTATAGGGGCAAATGGTGCCGGAAAATCGACACTGTTAAAAATTATAACAGGAGTATTAAATCCTACAAGCGGAGAAATCATAATAAAAGGAAAAGTAGCAGCATTATTGGAATTAGGTGCCGGATTCAATATGGATTATACCGGGATAGAAAATATTCGTTTAAATGGAACTTTAATGGGATATTCGGATGTGGAAATGGAAGAGAGAATGAAGCAAATTGTGGAATTTGCAGATATTGGAGATTTTATTTATCAGCCTGTAAAATCCTATTCAAGCGGTATGTTTGTACGGTTGGCATTTGCAACACAGATTTTCTCGGAACCAGATATTTTAATTGTGGATGAAGCATTGTCTGTAGGAGATATTCGATTTCAGCAAAAGTGCTTTCGGGCAATGGAATCCATTATGAAAGATAAAACCGTGGTGCTTGTTACACATGATACAGCAGCAGTCACTCGTTTTTGTCGGAGAGTTGTTTGGATTAATAAGGGGAAAGTAATGTACGATGGAGAAGTGGCAGAAGGATTAAAACGTTATCAGGAGTTTTTAATTCAATCAGCAATTGAAGAAAAAGGGGCTGCTTCTGTTTTATATGAGGAAGAGAAAGAAGCAGTAGAAGCAAAAGAAGAAAGTCAAAAAATCAGTGTACCAGATGTTTTAGAAGGAATTGCAGCAAAAGGAACGAAAGAAGCAGAAATATGGAAATGCGGGCTTTTTAATAAACAGGGCAGACTGGTTGAATATGCAGAACCGGGAGAAGAAGTAACGCTGATTTCTTATGTAAAATTTCGGCATAAAGTACTACATCCGATTTATGGTTTTACCATTCGGGATCGGTTGGGAAATGTTGTAATGGAAATGAATAGTGAAATGATGCACCAGTCACTTCCTAAGGGAGAAGAAGATGCAGTCTATCAGTTAAAATTTCAGATACCTTATTTAAATCAGGGGAAATATACGATATCGGTAGCAGTAGCAAATGGATATCAGGAAGATCATATTCAGTTGTGCTGGTTAGATGATGTTTGGGTTTTTAAGGTAGCAGACAGAGAATTTGATTTACAGGGATTTCTTTATATCAATCAGGGAGAAATCGGTATAACAGAAACAGAGGGATAGATTTATTTTTCTATATTCTATTTCGTGGAGGTATAAATTTGGCAGAAAAGAAATTTTATGAAAAAAATAAAAGAGAGAAAAAGAAATTTGATGAAAAGAAAAAAAGAATAAAATTTACAGGAGAACGTTTTATACCCGGAATAGAAGATGATGCATTAACAGTAGAGCATATACAGAGATATCGGAGTGTACTGCAGTTAGTAAAAGGAAAGAAAGTATTAGATATTGCATGTGGGGAAGGGTATGGAACAGAAATCTTGTCAGCGGGAGCAGAAGAGATAATAGGGATTGATATTGATACCGGTTCTGTCCAGAGAGCAAAGAATAAATATCAAAAGCAAAATTTAACTTATCTGGTAGGAGATATTACCGCCATTCCCGTTTCGGATCACAGTATAGATATAGTAGTTTCCTTTGAAACGATTGAACATGTAGAAGAAATACAACAACAGCAATTTTTAATAGAAATAAAAAGGGTTTTGAAACCAGAAGGGATATTGATCATTTCTACACCCAATAAAGCAATTTATTCAGATAGACATCAATATCAAAATAAATGGCATAAAAAGGAATTTTATAAAGAAGAATTTCAAAAATTTTTACAGAAGGAATTTCAATATCTGACTTTTTATCATCAGTATGATGAAGTCTTAAATGTAATTGAACAAGAAGAAGTCAGTAAGGAGGCGGCATTTTTTAGAGGAAGAGAACGAGAGGGAAAATACTATATTGTTATTGCATCCAATCAAAGTCCGCTTCCTGTTATACAGCCTGTTTTAACTATGCGTTCAGAGGAAGAGTATGAGCGGTGTCTGGTACGTATTCAGCGTTTACAGCAGGAAGAAGAGGAACGAAATTTACATATTCAGAAGTTAGATCAGGAGATAGAAAACAAAGATAGCCGAATTGTGGAACTTCAGGAAAGTGAAATAAATAGAAATGTTCATATAGATAAGTTGGATCAGGAAATAGCAGAAAAGAACCAAGTAATCCAGGAAAACAGAAAACAACTCGAACTTTTAGAATTAAAACTGCAGTATGCAGAGCAGGAAAAATTACAGGTTCGGGAACTTTTGGAGGTTTATCAAAGGGGAGAAGAACAGTATAACGAGCTGCGGAGGGAATTTGATAGTTTTAAAGAACAAAGAATTCAAGAATTAAAAGCAGTAGAAATGGAGAAGAATCAAATCATTGATGATTTAAAATTGGAAATAGAAAAAAAGAATCGGCAGATCCAGGAATTAGAGGAGAAGAAAAAGGAAGAAATTCAGAAAATAGAAGATATTTATAAAGAACAAGTAGAGGAATATAAAAAATTAGAAAAAGTCTATCAAGAAATATGTATTATAAATAAGCAATTAAAGAAAACAAATGATGAAATATCTATAAAAAATAAAGCTTATCAAGAGAAGATAAAAAATTTTGATTTAGAACAGGATAAATTACGGATTTCTTTACAGAACCAGGAACAAGTAAAAAAAGAAATGGAACAACAGATACAGAATAAAGAGGGACATATTGAATTGTTACTAGAATCTGATCGAGAATTAGAACGTATCAAACATTCCAAATCCTGGAGATTGCTGTCAATTATTTGGAAAACAAACAGTAAGGTATTTCCGATAGAAAGTAAACGCCGTTTGTGTGGAAAGTTAGTATTAAAGGCAGTTCGTCACCCAGTCCAGTCAATAAAAATGGTTGTTGCACCAAGAAAATTAAAAAACTTTTTTTATTATTTAAAGAAGGATGGAGCTGCATTTGTTTCACAACGGGTAGATGAGAGTTTTATTGGGGTGAAAGTGATACCAGAAACTTTGGTATTAGAACAAGTGGAAAAAGAGGTGCAGAAAGATATTTGGCAATATAAACCGCTTAATTTTACTTGGTGGAAAGAACCAGAGGTGTCTATTGTTATTCCTGTGTATAATCAGTTTGAATATACTTATAATTGTTTAAAATCAATTTTATCTAATAGCGGAGAAATAACATATGAAGTTATTATTGCAAATGATAATTCAACTGATATTACAACACAAATAACAGAAATTGTGAAAAATATAAAAGTAATTACCAATCAAGAAAATCTAAGATTTTTAAAAAACTGCAACCATGCAGCAAAGGCAGCAAGAGGAAAATATATTTTCTTTTTAAATAATGATACTCAAGTTCAGCCAAACTGGCTGCAGCCATTAGTGGATTTAATGGAACATGATTTAAAGATTGGTCTAGTAGGTTCTAAATTGGTTTATGCAGACGGCAGATTACAGGAGGCAGGAGGGATTCTTTGGAAAGATGGATCGGCGTGGAATTACGGCAATCGATCGAATCCAGAAGATCCAGAATACAATTATGTAAAAGAGGTAGATTATATTTCCGGTGCAGCGATTCTAATTCGAAAAACACTTTGGGAAGAAATTGGCGGATTTGATGAACGATTTGCACCGGCTTATTGTGAAGACAGCGATTTAGCATTTGAAGTCAGAAGACATGGATATCAGGTAGTTTATCAGCCGCTTTCTGTTGTAGTACATTATGAGGGAGTATCAAATGGCACAGATACAGAAAGCGGACAAAAAGCTTATCAGGTAGTGAATCAAAAAAAATTTTTGGATAAATGGCGGGAGATTCTTGAAAAGGGACATTTTTCTAATGCAGAACATGTATTTTTAGCAAGAGATAGAAGCAGGAGTAAACCCATTCTGCTTATGGTGGATCACTATGTACCTCAGTATGATAAAGATGCAGGAAGCCGAACCGTACTGCAGTATTTGAAGATGTTTGTGCATATGGGATATCATGTGAAATTTATTGGAGATAATTTTTATCGTCATGAGCCATATACCACAGTATTGCAGCAAATGGGAATAGAAGTTTTATATGGTTCTTATTATGCTAATAATTGGAAAAAATGGATAAAAGAAAATAGCTCCTATATTTCTTTTGTATTTTTAAATCGTCCTCATATTTCCGTAAAGTATATCGATTATATAAGAAATCAAACAACTGCGAAAATTATTTATTATGGGCATGATTTGCATTTTTTAAGAGAAATGAGAAGGTATGAATTGACAAAGGATAAGAAAGCACAAAATGACTCTAAAGACTGGAGAGAAAAAGAATTAAAATTAATGCATCAGGCAGATGTTGTATATTATCCATCTAATATAGAAATAAAAGAAATTGCAAAGATAGATTCTACTATTTATGCAAAGGCAATTATTGCTTATATTTTTGAAGATATCAAGGTTGAAAAATATTTGTTTGAAAAACGAAAAGATATTATGTTTGTAGGCGGGTTTACACATACTCCAAATGTAGATGCGGTATTGTGGTTTGTAAATAGTATTTTGCCAATAGTAAAGAAAAAAATTCCAGATATTCAATTTATAATTATAGGTTCAAATCCACCGGAGGAAGTAAAAAATTTAGCAGATCATTCCGTGATTGTAAAAGGCTTTGTATCGGATGAAGAGTTAAAACAGCATTATAGAAACTGTCGCTTGTCGGTAGTACCTCTTCGCTATGGAGCAGGGATAAAGGGGAAGGTGGTAGAAGCTATGAGTTATGGGATTCCGGTAGTGACAACTTCTGTGGGAGCAGAAGGAATAGTGGGAGCAGAAGAGATATTATGTATTGCTGATACAGAGCAGATGCTAGGTGAAAAGTTGGTAGAATTATATGGGGATGCTAAGAAGCTTTCGGAAATGTCTGCAGTTTCTTATCGATATATTCAAGGCCATTTTTCAGAAGAAAATGCATGGAAAATAATAAAAGAAGACTTTTTATAATATAACAATAAAAGTAAAGGAGTATACAAGATGATTATTACACAAACACCATTTCGAATGTCATTTTTTGGCGGAGGGACAGATTTTCCAGAGTTTTATCAGGAGCATGGCGGTTCGGTAATATCTACTACGTTTGATAAATATTGTTATGTTAATGTAAGACATTTACCAAGGTTTTTTGATTATTCAACAGAGCTTTCTTATTCTAAAACAGAGCGGGTAAATACAATAGAAGAGATACAGCATCCTGCTATACGGGAAGGAATGAGATATTTGGATATGCATGAATTGCGTCTTACTTATGAAGCAGATCTTCCGGCGAGATCTGGACTTGGGACAAGCAGTTCTTTTGCGGTAGGGATGCTTTGTGCATTTTATGCATTAAAAGGGAAATATGTAGATAAAAGAAAGCTGGCAGATGATGCGATTTATTTGGAACGAGAGTTGTGTAAGGAAGCAGGAGGAGTGCAGGATCAGATAGCAGCCGCTTTTGGCGGACTGAATCGAATCAATTTTGATGCAAAGGGATATAATGTAAGACCAATTATTATTTCTTCTGAAAGAAAAGAAGAATTAAATCAGAACTTAATGTTGTTTTTTACCGGGTTTTCTAGGTTTTCATCAGATATACAAGAAGCTACTCAGAAAGTAATGTCGGATAAAAAAGAAGAGTTATTAGAGATGTTAGAATTGGTAGAAGAAGCAGAAAAAGTGCTGACTTCAAAGATAAATTTAAATGAATTTGGAAAATTATTAGATTATACATGGAAATTAAAGCGGGGAATTACTAATCAGATATCAACAGATTCCATTGATACTTTATATCAAAAGGCAATAGATGCTGGAGCTGTTGGGGGAAAACTTTTAGGAGCCGGAGGCGGAGGATTTCTTTTATTTTATGTAGAAGAGGAAAAACAAATTTATGTAAAAAAAGCATTGGAGCATTTGCTTTATGTGCCATTTGAATTTGAAAATGCAGGGACTCAAGTAATTCATTATACACCGGAATTATATATTCCAAGAGAAGGAATTGCTTTGTAAATTTTTTATTTGCAGGAGGAAGAAAAATTGAAAGAAGAAGAGATACTGTTGGAGTTGGTAGAACGTTATCCTATATTAAAAGTCTGCAAAGAAAAGATACAATGTACATATCAAATTATGAAAGAGGGATATCAAAACGGAGGAAAGTTGTTGGTTGCAGGGAATGGAGGAAGTGCAGCAGATTCTGATCATATTGTAGGGGAATTGATGAAAGGATTTGTAAAACAAAGAAAACTTAAGAAAATGGAACAAAAAAAGATTCTGGAAATTAATAGGGAATTAGGAGAACACTTATGCAGAAATCTGCAGCAGGTATTGCCGGCAATTTCCTTAACGGGTCATACTGCATTAAGCACAGCATATTTAAATGATGTGGATGGAACATTGGGTTTTGCACAGCAGGTTTATGGTTACGGAAAGCAGGGGGATATATTTTTAGGGATTACAACATCTGGAAATTCTAAAAATATTCTTAATGCAGTAGTTGTGGCAAAAGCAAAAGGATTGACTACGATTGCTCTGACTGGAAGAGATGGAGGAGAGGTAAAAGATATGGCGGATATATCAATTATTGTACCAGAGACGGAAACCTTTAAAATTCAGGAACTTCATCTTCCCATCTATCATACATTATGTTTAATGTTGGAAGAACATTTTTTTATATCATAATGGAGGAGAATTATGCAGGCAGTAATTATGGCTGGAGGAAAAGGAAGCAGAATTGCAAGTATAGTAAGTGATGTTCCAAAACCAATGATTTCTATTTGCGGCAAACCAATTTTACAACACCAAATAGAATGTTTGAAAAACCAAAATATAATAAAAATAATATTAGTAATTGGGTATAAAGGGACTCAAATAAAAGAATATTTTGCAGACGGAAGACAATTTGGGGTGGAAATTCAATATATAGAAGAGGAGACACCATTGGGTACAGCGGGAGCTCTTTATTATTTAAAAGATCAAATAAAAGAAGACTTTCTTTTAATAAATGGGGATATTATTTTTGACATAGATATAGAACGTTTTTTTAAATATCATAAGAAAAAAGGAGCAGATGCAACCATATTTACACATCCCAATAGTCATCCATATGACAGTGGATTAATTTTTGCAGATAAAGAAGGATTTGTAACGGAATGGCTGCATAAGGAAGACACTCGTACTTGGTATAAGAATAGAGTAAATGCAGGATTACATCTACTATCACCAAAGATTTTTGCTATGTTTCAAGAGGTTAAAAAAACAGATTTAGACAGAGATATTTTGAAAAAATTAATTTTGAGACATCAGCTTGCTGCTTATGATTCTCCTGAATATGTAAAAGATATGGGAACGCCAGATCGTTATAAAAGTGTAAGTAATGATATGAAAAATGGGTTGGTTTATGCCAAGAATTTAAAAAATAAGCAAAAAGCAGTTTTTTTTGATCGAGATGGCACCATAAATGTTTATAAAGGGTTTCTTACAAAACCAGAAGAATTAGAATTAATTCCAGGTATAGCAAAAGTAATAAAGAGGATTAATGAAAGTGGATATCTGGTTATTATTATTACAAATCAGCCTGTAATTGCACGTGGCTCATGTACAATAGAAGAATTGGAGCAAATTCATCAAAAGTTAGAGACTTTATTAGGAGAAGAGGGAGCTTATATTGACGATTTATTTTATTGTCCCCATCATCCAGATAAAGGATTTAAAGGAGAAAGAGCAGAGTATAAGATAGAGTGTAATTGTCGGAAGCCAAAGCCTGGTTTAATTTATCAGGCAGCAGAGAAATATAATATTTGTTTAACAGATTCTTATTTTGTAGGAGATGAAGAACGAGATATGGAGGCTGGAAGGCAGGCAGGTTGTATTTGTGTTAAAACTGAAAAAAATGTAGCGATAAAATGAAATACTAAAAAGAATAAGTAAAGATTAGGAAAAAAATAATGAAAAAGCGGATTATGATATTAGGATTTAGTATAGTATGGCTGGTAGGATGCTGGTGGATTGGTCAGCAGCGGAATATACGAAATTCCTCTAAAGATGTGCCAATTGATCAATTTTTAGATAGTTCCATGAATAATGAAAGTCAACGATATGATTCTGTTCAATTTGAAGGAAAGCAGGAAGGTGCAGATAACCCATGGAATATGACAGCGGGTATATTTGAGATGGAGGGAGAAGGGGAATGTATTTTTTTGACTCCAAATACAGCCGCTTTGTTGGAAGAAATAGAAAATATGTCATTTTTTTCATTTTGCTGTGAAATACATCCATGGGTAAGAGAAAGTTCAGACGGAGCAGGACTTGTTATTTGGATTATGGATAGAGAAGATACTATTTTGCACCAAGAAGATATCATAATAGATAGAGAAGAAAACTGGAAAACAATTCAATTAGATTTAAGTTTATATAGTGAAGCAAAAAAAATAAAGATATTTTGCAATAATGGCGGAAATGGAGATGACAGTGGGGATTGGGTCGTTTTAAAATTGCTGGAGACAGAGAATACTGCAGATTTGTCAGAGAATAAAAAACAGGAAGATTTTGTAATATTTTCTTCTGAGTATATACCGGCATGGGATGGAACATTAGAACAGAATATTTTGCAGTTCGGGGGGGTAGAACCAGTATTGTCAGTTGAAAAAGAAGGATGGGATTCTTCTGATGTATTAAATCCATCTGTAATTTTAAAAGATGGAATTTACTATAATTATTATTCTGGATGGGATAAGACTGCATGGAGAACAGGTCTTGCAACATCTATAGATGGTGTAAATTGGGAGAAATATAATAAAAATCCAATATTGGATATACGAGAAAATGAATGGGATAATACTTATATTGCAGCAAATGGAAGTGCAGTTTTGTTTCAAGATAAAATTTATTATTTTTATCAAGGGATTTCACAAGGAACAACAGATTCTAAAATAGGACTGGCTGTCTCAGAAAATGGAAAAGAGTTTGGGGAAAGAACGAAAGAGGCAGTATTAACTGCCGGAGAAAGTGGGGCATGGGATAGTGCAGGTGTTGCTGATCCTTATGTAATAGAAATAAATGGTACATTGTATTTATATTATCTAGGACAGGATAGATTTGGAGTACAGAGATTGGGAGTTGCAAAATCTACAAATGGAAAAGAATGGATTAAATATGCCAATAATCCCATTATGGATGTAGGGGTAAAGGGAGCTTTTGATGAAAGAGGGTTGGGAGAACCAAGCGTAATCTATCAGGCACCATATTTTTATATGCTCTATACTGGAAGAGATATAAAAGAACAAAGAAATTTGGGGATAGCTGTGTCTTTGGATGGAGTAAATTGGAAAAAGTTAAGTTATATGGGGATGATTGAACAAGAAGAG
>CAJUEI010000095.1 GCA_910585255.1 uncultured Lachnospiraceae bacterium | reverse complement strand
TAAAATTAAAATATTTAAAAAATCCAAGAATCCCTAAGTTATAACAAACCGCAATCCCAAGAATCCCTTTCTTTTTTACAGGACTCTCTACAAAATCCATTCCAATTCCTAAGAGATAATTTACAACGGTAGAAAAAAGAAGCAGCAGTGCTGAACCCAATCCCCCCCAGGCATAGAAGAAAAAAGATGCTATACACAGCCAGCCATTTCTATACTTGGGATGGATAACAGCATAGACTCCCAATGTAACCGGCAAAAACAAAAATAAAAATATAGCAGATGCAAAAACCATGTCTCTTTCCTCCCTTTTCTATCCTTTTGTTTCTTTTAGCGATAGATTTTTGCACTATTATTGAGATCAAAAATAACCCAATCCACCACTTGATTTTCTTTTTTATCGTAGACGAAGAAATTCAGTCCTCCGATATCACTGGTATACTGCTGTTCGTTATAGGTAATTACTGTCTGCCTTTTTCCCTGATTTTTTGAATGGGAAATGGTATAAGGTTCCGTTCCCAACCTGCCGGAAAAAGAATCCTCTTCCACCAACTGAAAAGTTTGGTTCTCCCAGATCCCAACCAGTGTTTCGTTTTCTTCCAAAGAAGGAAGTCCAAATAATGCAATCGCCTCTTTCTGCTTGGAATTCAATAACAATTCCGAATAATTATTAGACGTTATAATAACCGCAATATCTTCTCTCTGATATAACTCTTCTATATAGTCTGCAATGTATGTATTGCGTTGGATATATGCCGCAAATTCAGAGGCAAATTGGATATGGGATTCTGGAATTTCCGGTGCATTGCTTTCTACCCATACCATATCCGAACCATAAAAAATATCTGCATAATTGAGTTCCGCAAAAGAACAGCCCGGCAAAAATCCTTCCCATACCACCGCTCCCTCTTCGTTATAATATAATTTATCCTGAAACTGGCTATACTGCGTTCTCCAAATAGAAGCAAACGGCATTTTATTTTGTGCAAATACAGAGAGCATACCATGTGTAAAACTGGTGCTTACAGCAAATACCCTATTTTGAGGAACCCCCTGCTTTAACAATAATTCTGCCAAACAATACGTTTGATCAAAAGGAAGCCAAAATGCATTGGTAATCTTTTTTATATCCTCTTCATCAAACTGCGGCTCTTCTCTCCGTGTAAACCGAGGCTCCATCTCCGGCAGACACAATCCAAATGTCTGATTAAAATAGTCACATAAAAAAAGACTGGCTTTTGCTACGGCATAAGGACTCCAATGGATTCCGGTTTTATAAAATGCCGGATACTCCCCTTCCTCTTTTAACTGCTTGATAAAATCAGTAAAGTCCAAAAAAGGAAGTCCCTTATCCGCCAATGCCGTACTTAATGCTTTTCTAATCCAGGCAGGATTTTCACTCTGCTTCCACAGCAGCCTTTTATTCCACGGCAAATCTTCTGGATAAACCTCTGCTTTTGACGGAGAAATCAGATAGACAAACCATTTCTTCTCCTGTTTTAATGCCTGATCAATCACCACTAAATCTTCTATATATTGCTGTAATACCTGCTCATCCATACCCCCTTCTAAGGTTGCCTGTGTAAAATATTCCTCATATAAATTTTTATTTCTCCCTATTTCGATTCCATTGACCGGTGCACAAAATGTCGTCATCCACTGTGCATGTCCTTTAATCCCATAGCTTCGAAACGGGATATGTTCTGCAAACCAATTCTGATAGGTTTCCTGATAACTCCCGGAAAGAATTTCTTCCCATGTTGCAGTCGGTTTTTCTGTATCTACCGAAACTCCATAGAGCGGCTGATCTACCTTTATTCCAAAAATAAAACCAAAAAAATGAATAAAACAAATCCCCAATATTACCGCAGGAAACAGACAGTTCCATTTATCGCTTCGATCCATCTCTTTCCTCCATAATATCTGTCAGATAATCCGCTACCTGATTAGCACATTCCTCCCAAGTAATTGCATGCCACTCTTTTGCAATCCGCTTTTCTTTCTTTTTTAATTCTTCTAAATGAGTAGAATAAAACAGCATCTTTTCTGCCCATCCCGCTACATCCCAAGGATGTACATAATCGATAAAATCCTTTCCTATCTCTATTAACGGCTCCACTTTAGAAGCAATACAAAACTTTCCATAGTTTAAACTTTCCGGCAGAGTCAAACTCCACCCTTCATATTGACTTGCCAGCACCGTAAACAGACAATTTCGATATAAAATATCTAACTGCTCATCTGTCGGCGTGCGAATTAATATTTTATCCCAAATTCTTTCATCTTTACAAATCGTCTGAATCAATTCCTCTGTCTTCCAACCCGGATAACCTACAAAAATCAACTGCGGCAATGCTTCCTCTTCTTGTTCTAACAGCCGCAGATATGCCTGATAGAGGGTTTCATGATTTTTCCGAATCTCAATCGATCCCACTGCAATAATAAATGGTCCTGTCACCCCTAACTGCTCTAACTCTTTTTCTTCCTGCTTTTGTTTTCCTTCCCTTTGTTTTTTCTCTTTCGGTGTTACAATATTGCTTCCAAATTGAATCGCCCTGCCGGGTTTTTCTGGAAGCCGATTCTTTTTCTGATAATCGGTTCCGTCTCTCATTGCTGTTTCACCACCATAAAATATTACATCTGAAAGCTGCATCACATATTTTAAAAATGGCTTATAATAAGCAATCGTTTCTTTTCTGTGAACCTGAGGAAATAAAATAGGAGTAAAATCATAAATTAACTGAATAAATTGAAATCCTATCTGTTCTTTTAATCTCACTATTTCTTTATAAATTGGCATATCATATCCGGTCCCTGCCGAAAAAATAGTATCCTCCTTACAAAACGGAACTTTTAACCATCCTTTTTTCTTTGCTTCTGTCCTTCGCCTATTGTTTTCTATAATGGTTCTCTTTTGCATATTTTCTGGCAATATACTGCATAAAAGCCAAAGTGCCTCTTTGATTTGCTGATTCTCTCTTTTCGGATCTGATTTTTTATTTCCTTCTGCACAGGTTAAAGCATATCTAGACTGTAAAAAAGCCTGTTCGATTGTCTGTGAGCCAAGTATCTCTGCTATCATACTCCGATCAATCTCAATATAACCCTTTACTGTACTAAATGAAAAAAAATGCATCTGCGGAAAAATATGTCCCAGATATCTTGCCAGAATTAAAACGGTTCTTAAGATTCCGCTTACCGATGCCCCCTGAAAACTCAGACTCCAAACTAGCGTAAGATCATAATAAAGTGTCCCTTTCTTCTGCTGCCTTTCTATCTTTTCTAACTTAGATAAAATCTGTTTGGAACAATCCATCCATGTGATTTTTTTCCAATTCTTTTTTATTTGCTCCTCTTTTTCTGCAATAAGGTTTGGAGAAATCGTATATTTTTTAATTGCTTCTGCCCATGCAACAGGATTTAATGCATCAATATATTCTGCAAACTCTCCTCCCACTTCTCTCAGTGGCTTGACATCTGATACTAAACACAGCTTATGATAACTCAATGCCTCCGGCAAAGTCAGACTCCACCCCTCGTAAAGAGTCGGCAGCACTACAAATAAGCAATTTTGATAAAGAAGATCCAGCTCCTGATCATTAGGGTGAAGAATCTTTATTTTTCCTTTTATCTTTGGATCAATCAACAGTGCATTCCGAAAATTTTCACACCGATACTCTCCTCCCACTATTACAATCTGCGGCATTTGTTCTAATTCCCCTAAGTCAGCTAAAATCGAATATGCTTTATAAAGTACCTCATGATTCTTTCTAGGTTCAATCGAACCCACCGTAAGCAGATAAGGCTTTGTAAGATTAAATTTTTTTAATAATGTTGTCTTATCTTCTTCTGCCCGTTTTTCTTTTACATCCGCACCAAACTTTATAAACTCTCCATGCGGCACCCGCAGTCCGTTTTCTTTTTGATAGGCTTCCGCATCTTCCTGTGCCGTTTTTCCTCCGTACAGCACCATATCACAATTATTGCTGATCCATTCAAAGTACCGCTGAAACTCACCGCTTTCTGGATAAAACTGTGTTGTACCTTTTTTTATTAAAATAATATCGTATACCAAATAAACTAAATAGAAATTTTTTAACCTAGCTTTTACCTTAGAAAACATTCTCTCTTTTTCACTGGTATACCATCCCACACTTACGATTAAATCTCTCTCTTGATATGGATAAGAAAACTCTTTCTTTTTCCTACGCTGTTCCTTTTCCTGCTGCTGGAGCCGCCTTTGTTCCTTTCTTTTTTTATAGCGGACTCGTATTACCGATCCGGTCTTTACCGGCAGATAAACAAGTCCCCCCGCTATATATTCAGCCGGACGCAGAACCTTTGGTGTATTTTCTTTTATAATATAGCCTGCCCGTTTCAGCCTCTGCAGGCGGCTGTCTGAATAAGCATAAGCATTTCTTAAACCGGATACTTTTTGATAAAACTTATTTGCTTCCGATTTCTTCTCCTGCTTTTTATTTTCCCTATTCATATTTTTTAGATAAGAATCTGCCACACTATCCGCAGACCAAAGCCAATTCAGCTCTTGATCGGAAATTTCAACAAAACAATTTTCTTCATTTAAAATACTAATTCGCAGCTTTGGGTTCATTGCCTTTAAATTTTTTGCAATTTCTAATTCAGCCCGAACAATCCCGACAACTCCCCCCTGCCACACCCGCAGACTATTTGTCATATCCATCCATATCGCCATTTTTATTTCTCCCTAATTTTTCAACTGTTTTCCCTTATATTCTTTTGATTCATATAATTTCGATAACTGGTATGTACTGCTTTTGGTAGTCCAATCTCTGCAATCTCTCCCTCCTGAATCCAGATACTTTTCTCACAAATCTCCTCAATCTGTTCCAAAGAATGAGATACAATTACAATGGTGGTTCCGTTTCTTTTAATTTCCTGCAGTTTTCGAAAGCACTTTTCCTGAAAATACATATCACCTACTCCAAGTATTTCATCTATCAGCAAAACCTCTGCATTTACATGAATCGCCACAGAAAATGCAAGCCGCATATACATTCCGGTTGAATACGTGCGTACCGGACTATCCATATATTCACCCAGCTCTGAAAAATCAATTATCGACTCCATTCGCTGTTTAATCTCTTTTCTGGTTAAACCGAAAATAGAAGCATTAATAAATATATTTTCTCTCCCTGTCATATCCGGGTGAAACCCTGCACCTAATTCAATTAAACTGGACACCCGACCATTTACAATAATTTCTCCGCTGTCAGGATATAAGATTCTGGCAAGTAGTTTTAATGTGGTACTTTTTCCGCATCCATTCTGTCCGATTAATCCAACTGCTTCTCCCCGCAAAACAGAAAAGGAAATTCCTTTTAATACCTCTCTTTCCTCATATTTTCTTCTTTTTTTAAATAACGCCCGTTCCTTTAATGTCTTTCCTTTATCCAGATAAAGCCGATAACACTTCTTTACTTGATTGACCAAAATAGCTTCTTCCATCTTTATCCTTCCTCTGCTTTTTCTTTTCTGCTATACGTTTCTCTATAGTTCCTCTGCAAAACGTCTTTCCAATTTTTTAAAAACAATCCATCCCGCTGCAAACAATACGATACTGACTCCAAATGCATGGCATAACGTCTGAATCTTTGGAATCTGCTTATAGTACAGAATATCCCGATATGCAGTTAAAACAGAAGTCATAGGATTTAACAAAAAAATAGTTCTTAAATTTTCTGGAACCTGCTCAATGGAATAAATCACCGGAGATAAAAACTGCCATGCCATTGTTAAAATCCCAAGAATATACTCCAAATCCCGAAAATAGACAGTTACTGCAGAAACCAGCAAAGCGATTCCTAACGCCAACAGATATTCAATTAAAAAGATAAACGGCAAAAAATAAACGGCAATCCAATGCCATCCCTTCCCGCTTACTATTAAAACAGCAAAAATAACAAGAAAGCTTAAAAGCATATTGATAAATTGGGAAGTAACAAATGCGATTGGCAGCACCTGCCTGGGAAAATAAATTTTCTGCACCATATCTTTTTGAGAAAGAATACAAGAAGCTCCATTTGTTAAAGACACACTAAAAAACATCCATGGTACAAGTGCAACAAATAAAAACATATAATAATCCGCAATTCCGTTTCGCATAATCACAGAAAAAACCAAAGTATAGACGCCAAGCTGCAAAAGAGGATTTAAAAAAGTCCATAAAAATCCCAAAACTGATCCCTTGTACCGCCCTCTTAAATCCCTTCTTATCAGACTGCAGATCATCTCTCTATACTGATAAATTTCATATAACAATCTCATCTTATATAACCTCAACTACAATAGGTTTCGTTTTTGTCCCTCGTTCCGAATACCAGGTTACTCCCTCTTCTAATAAATCCACATAGAAAATATAGACCCCCTTTTCTAAAGGAACCGTAATCCGCATAGAGACCTCCTTCTGTTCACCGGGCAGGATTTGACCTGGTTCTGTCCGAATATTTTCTATGGAAAGCAAGGTCTGTTCCTCCTGATTCAAAGCGTACAAATGATAACTTAAAGAAATACGAAATTCTGCGGCAATCGCCTTCCAGGAAGTATTGTGAATTACAACAGGAATTTCAAATTCTTCTCCCACCCATTCCCTGTCAATCATAAAATAATCCTGTTTCGCATCGATCTGTACCAGATAAGGATTCTGCTTCCCACTAATCCAAAATAACGTCAATATATAACATCCAAAAAGCAAGCCCACTCCCCCTATTATGCTTCCTCTTTTTCCCATACCTCTTTCTTCCTCCTTATCCCGTTTCCTTTCCCATCTCTCTATAAACTTCCATCAGCCGTCTGGCTGAATTCTTCCAATAAAACGTTCGGCTGCGTTTCAATCCTTTTTCTCGTAAACTTTCCCTTAACTCTTTTTGAGTTGCTATCTGTTCCATCGCCTCTGCTAATGCATCCACCTGATAGGGATCAATTAAAATTCCGGCATCCCCCACTACCTCAGGAATGGAAGCTGCATTAGATGAAATCACAGGCGTTCCGCAAGCCATCGCCTCTAAAGGCGGCAGCCCAAACCCCTCATAAAAAGAAGGAAATACAAATGCAGCCGCTCCCGACAGTAAAAGAGGGATCTCCTGCTCTGTTATATATCCGGTAAAAATCACCGATTCTTCTAACTGATACTCCTCAACCAATGCAAAAATCCGTTCAAAATTCCAGCCTTTTTTGCCGGCAATTACTAAATCTGGCACAGCATCCATATTCTTTTTCTTTACTTTTGCATATGCCTGAATCAGCCCTTCGATATTTTTACGAGGTTCTAGTGTACCCAAATATAAAAAATAAGGATTTTTAATCTGATACTTCTCACAAACCTTTTCTATCCGTTCAGAAGAATGTCTGTTATGAAACACTCTTGGATCTATTCCGCAGGGCACTACGGCAATCTTTTGTTCTTCCACCCCAAGATACTTTACAATTTCTGCCTTACTAAACTCTGAAATCGTAATAATCCGATCGGCTCTTTTACAGGCTGTTTCTACCTCACGATGCAGCATCTTTAGTGTTTCTTTCTGTATGGTTTCTGGATAGACCTGATAAGCCATATCACAGAGAAATACCGCCGTTTTCCCCTTTACCCCATAGGGAATCGAATAATTAAAAAACTGTGTAATCTGTGCATCTCCCCCAAAAAACCAATGATAAGGCAGACGAAACATCTTTGTTCCCCATCGATAGAGAAAACCGTAACACCAACTGCACCGCCGGAACCAAAGATTTTGATATTTTTTATATTTTTTTAAATAGATTTCTCTCCCTTTTCTCGTTCTAAAATAATAAAAGAAAAATTGATCGGAATACTCTCTTACCATATTTTGTATCAGATAGTCTGTCATTCTTCCAATTCCGGTTTTTTCTTTTTCAAAAAGAATTCGTACATCAAACGCTATCTTCATCTCTCTATCCAATCTCTCTATTTATAACCTTTGACAAATTTCCACTAAGGAATCTGCTGTTTTCTTCCAGCTAAATTTTTTAGCCTGCTGAATTCCCCTCTCTATCATTTGCTTTCGCAATTCCTCTTTTTCTAATACCGCCAATATCCCCTGGCGAATACTTTCTGTTTTATCCGGTTCTACCAAAACTGCCGCATCACCTACCACCTCCGGCAGAGCAGAACAATTTGCCGTAACCACAGGCACTCCGCAGGCCATTGCTTCAAGCGGAGGAAGCCCAAACCCTTCATAAAGAGAAGGAAACAGAAAACACTTTGCCCCAGCCATAATCAAAGGAATCTCCTGATCTGCTGCATACCCCAAAAACACCACCCGTTTTTTTAATCCCAGCCGTTCTACTGTCTGAAAGATTTCCTGATAAAGCCATCCTTTCTTTCCAACCAATACCAATTTAGGCACATAAAGCGGAAGCTGTGCATAAGCCTCTATTAACCGCTTTAGATTCTTTCGAGGCTCAATCGTTCCTACATACAGCAAATACTCCCCTTCCAAACCATACTTCTGTTTCACTTTTTTGATCCGAGCAGCAGGATAGCCTGTATGAAACCGATGTCTGTCCACTCCTAAAGGAATTACCGATATTTTTTCTTCCGGCACGTTAAGATACCGGATAATCTCCTGCTTGCTAAATTCTGAGATAGTAACAATTCGATCCGCACGTTTACAAGACTTTTCTAAAACCAATTCCAAAAAACACTTTGTTTTCCTTCGAACTGTTTTTGGAAAAGTCCGATATGCCATATCGTGTACAAATACTACCTTTTTCCCATACACACCAGGAGGAACTGCATAGTTAAAAAATACTGTTACGTCTGCCTTTTTCTTAAAAAAAATCGAATAGGGAATTGGAAGATAATACCAAATCATCCGATAAAGCACATCATGAAACCATCGACATTCCTGTACCTGATAGTCCAATTTTCGATATTTTTCTAGAAAAGCCTTTGACTCTGAAGGATAAGCAAATGTAAAACAGTTAAACTGCTTCTCTATCTTTTTTTGTTCTGCCAACTGAAGCAGAATCGACTCTGCACACCAGGCAATCCCCGTCTTTTTTCCCTTTAATAAAATCTGTCCGTCAAATGCTACTTTTAACACAAATCCTATTCCTCTCTTCTGTCTTCCTTTTCCTGCAAGACTTCCTGATAAAGTTTTAATACCCTCTTTAACATCACATCTTCCCGATATTCCTGTTTCATCCGCTGCCGTGCCCGTTCTCCCATCCGTCTTCGCTCTGCCGGATTTTGTTCCATATAAAGCATAGCCTCCTCTAACTCCTTCACCTGATTGGGGATTACTGTAAGCCCCGTTACCTGATCTAAACTGACATATGGCACACCACTGTCCAATCTGGTATTAATAACCGGTTTTCCAAAAGCCATCGCTTCAATCTGCACCAGCCCAAACGCTTCACTCCGTACAATAGACGGAAGAACAAATACATCACAATTCTGGTATTCCTGATACAACTGTTCCTCTGTCACCGCCCCGGCAAATCTCACTGCTTTTCCTATCCCCTTCTTCTCTGCCAATTCCTTTAATTCCTGCTCCATCGGTCCGCTTCCCACCAAAACCAGTTGGTGTGCCGCCCTGCTCTCCTTTTTTAAATCCGCAAATGCCCTAATTAATACCTCACATCCCTTATAATAGACCAACCGTCCGACAAACAAAAAACAAAGCCCCCGATCGTTTTCTTCTTCTGCCTCCTTTTGTTCCTTTCTCCGCATCCAATCCTGTTCCCAATAGCGATCCGCCCGTTCTTCTAAACGCCGATTCACTCCAAAAGGAATCACCACACATTTCTTACGGTAAGGCTGTAAAAATGCTGATCCTTCAATATGCCCCTCTGTAGCCACTATAATACGATCGGCCCGCCGTAAAAACCGCTCCATCAAGGGTCTGTAAAACAACATCCACTTCTTCTGTCTTACCACATCACTATGCCACCAAACCACAATCTTCCCGGAATATCCTGCTAAAAGCCAAGCCAAATCTCCAAATGGAAATGGCATATGAAATTGTATTAAATCTGCTTTTTTAGCAAATTTTCTAAACTGTGAAACCAATGCTATTGGAATCGGCAGATTTCCAATCATACCAATACTTGCGGCTCTGCATATTGTGACCCGGTGACGTCTCTCATAACAAGTCCGTCCCCGCTCTCTACAGACTAACACACTCATATCCACTGCCTTTGAAAGTCCTTCTGCAATTTGCTTTACCACCTGTTCAATCCCGCCAGTAAACGGATCATAGAGCTTATTTACCTGCAGCACTCTAATTTTTCTCTTCTTCCTCGTTCTATCCTTCATTTTCAAATATACTCTGTTCGATTACAAATTTTTAAATTCTCTAATACCCGCTTAATATCACTAGCAGAACTCTTTTCACAAATCAGCGTTGCATCTTCCGAATCAACAATAATCAAATTCTCCAATCCCACAGCTGCTATTAACTTTTTCTGACCTTCAATAATACAATTTTTAGAATTAATCGTAATAATATTTCCATTTGCAACATTTCCAAATTCATTGGTCTTTTGAATCCGTTCTACTGCAAGCCAAGATCCCACATCATCCCATCCAAATGTCCCAGGTAGAGTATAAATATCCTGTGCCTTTTCCATCACTCCATAATCAATGGATTCCGAAGGAAACGCATAAAATTCCTTTTCCAGTACACTCTCTTCCTCTGGCGTCCCAATTTTTTCTTTAATCCGCAGCAGTCCCTGATAGGTCTCTTTCATAAATTCTTCTATATTCTTTAATATAGAAGAAATTTTCCATACAAACATTCCGCTGTTCCAGAGATATTCTTCCGATTCCAAATATTCCTTTGCCACCTCAACATTGGGTTTCTCCACAAACCGATCCACCAAAAAAGCCCGACCCTTACACTGATTTGGATTAAACTTAATATAGCCATACCCTGTCTCTGGATAATCGGGTGTAATCCCAATCGTTACTAAATTCTGTCCCTCTAAGGCAATCTGACAGGCATCCTGCAGAGAACGAATAAACATACTATTATATTTCAGCAAATGATCGGATGGAAGCACAATCATCAGAGCATCCCCATACTTTTTCTCCATATAAACTGCTCCAAGCCCAATACAGGGAGCAGTATTTCGTCCAATCGGCTCACAAAGAATATTCTCTTCTGGAATGTTAGGCAGCTGCTCCTTTACCAATCCCTTATAGTCCTTATTTGTAACAATAAAAATATCTTCCATCTCTACAAAAGGCAGAATCCGTTCCACCGTAATCTGAATCATTGTCCGCCCGTCCCCTGTAAGAGACAAAAACTGTTTTGGCAGATGCTTCCTGCTTCGTGGCCAAAATCTCTCTCCACGCCCTCCTGCCATAATTAATGCTGTTCTTTTCAAAACACTCATCCCTTGTTCTTTATTTTTTATACCTCTCAGCACAACGAAAGCGAAAAACGCCTTTTCTTTACCTGTGCACACTCTCTTTTCTAAAAAAGACAGCAGCAGAAGAAGGCGGTGCTGTACCCAAAGCACAGATGATCCAATCGCACCCATACCTTTTTGCCGTTTCCGACTTTTTTCTATATTTCCACTTATCCGCTATTTTTCAAAAAGCCAAACACTCCCTTTCTGATCTCTAATAACGTCTAAGGAAATAACGCCCAATATTTTTTGCTGTATTCCATGCAGCATTTCCCCTATGTCCATTCGGACAAATAAACAATTTCCCGCCATAATAATTCTGACTCGCTTTATGCCCTTCGTTATACCGCTGAATCTTACTGCCACATTCACTGCAGGAATCTGAAATATGATAGGGACGAACCGTTGTTACCAAAATTCCTTCCCGAAACGCCTTATATTTCAAAAGCTGAATTATTGCTCTTCCCTGCCAATGATAGAATCGATTCACCAAAACACGGCTATGTAAATAAGAAAATTCCCAAAAAGGAATCGAATTTTCATAATCAGGAACCACAATCATTTTAATCTGATTTTTTTTACAATACTCCAAAATTTCCCGACTTACTTTATGGGCATAATATTGATTAATCTGCTTTAACTTTCTATAACAACTCCTATTTTCAAAAGCTTGTTTCTTCTGATTTCCGCTTTGGCGGCTCTTCTTACTTTTCTCTAATCGTTTCTGCACTCTTTGTCTCTGTACATCTCTCTCTTTTCCTCTATGAATAAAATAATTACCTATAACTCGTCCATTTTTTTCTAAAATCACACAAACCGCCAGACAATCACTATCTGGAAAAGCTACTGCACAAATCGCTTTTTCCTCCTGCAGCCTCTCTTTTACAGTACGAATATCCTGCACTTGTATCCGCACCGGAACATGCAGATAAGCCGCATCTTTTTCTATCTTCAAAGCAGGAGAGAGTACCGCTCCCTCTTTCGGAATTCTATTTCCAACATAGGGAAACACCATCCATACCCATTTCTTTCCGTTATACACTTTTATCTGAATGGAATCCTGCTGAAATTCCCGATACATTCCCTTATAAAAAACAGGAGAACAATTTACCTGAGCTGCCTGTGGAAACCCCTTACCCTTTTCATTTCCTTTCCCACTCCTAGCCAACCCAATGGCAGCATTAATCGCAGCACGGCGAAAATAAAGCGGAATCTTAGGAAGATTTTCCAATTTCCAGGCAGGTTCTTCTCCCCTTTCTTTCATCTCCTTTGTTCCTATCGTCATCTTTTCCAACAACCGAAGCAAAAGGAAATTACTCTGTTCTAAAAGTGATAATTCCTCTGTCAAAATCTGATAATAATGCCAAACAACCTGATTATAAATCTGCTTTGTTATCATCAGCCAGTTGTGATGCCTATCATAAAGCCTCATTCGATAAGTCACAATGGCAAACCCTTTTTCCGCTCCCGTTACAGTATCTATCTCTTTCTCTGATATTCCCTTCACCTCCATATTCCTAAAACATTTATTTCCTACTTTATTGCAGGATTTTCATAGAGTATTTTACTCTACGAAAAACAGTCTTTCCCCAATAAAAGCAAAATTTTCTTTCTCTTTTAACCAGAATGACCAGAAATTTGACGGCTTATATTTTATTTTAATGCCTTATAAAGCAAACGATTATCTATGAAATAATGTAAGATCTATTACAGAATAAATGAAAAAATAAGATAAAATAAAAAATGATTCCGCAGATTTTTTGACGGTAATTTTGACGGTTTATCTTGAAAATTACTCAGAATGTACGATAAGAAAGCGTCCGGTAAGGGAATCGTGAAGCGGACGTCAGATTGGAAATGTGGTATTGGGCTGTGGTTCCGCTCTCCAGAAAGAGAAGTTCTAAG
>CAJUEI010000094.1 GCA_910585255.1 uncultured Lachnospiraceae bacterium | reverse complement strand
CCGAACGGCATGTACGGTGGTGTGAGAGGGGAGAGGAAATCTCCCCTACTCGATTGTACGCCCTGTGCAGCAAGTAGGAGAAGTAACCTTTCCTACTCGGTTTTGGATTAGGAGCGGGTTTTAGAAGAGGGTTAGACAATATCGGCTGATTTTAAGCGTTTTAACTCGGCAGAAAAATTTTGATAGGTGTTTTGGGCTTGTTCAAATAGTTTGAGTGCTTGTTCTTTGTCACCAGATTCGTTGGCGTAAAAACATGCAGTGGCAAGTTCGTGCAGACGGGTGTGGAGAAGGTTTGCCTGCCGAAATAGGGAGGCGGTGGATGGTTGTTCGCTGTTTAGTTTTTGCAGATAGATGCCAAATTTGCATTTTGCCGGTTGGTTTAGATTTTTTAGTTTGAGTTCTTCAAAGCCTTCTATCATATTGTAAAGTCTTCCGGTAAAGATAAGGTGATCGGTGTTGTAGACATCGAGCAGCTCGCTTTGGGAAAGGGTGCTTTGGGATTTAATGATTCTGGTGCGGATTTTGTCAATGGAACGGCTGATGGTATACATATCTTTTCCTGGCTGCTTGCAGTGGGTGCTGAGCAGATCGGAGTCTTTGGCGATCATAATTGCATGTTCGGTAAAGGATTTGGTGTCGGCGTTTTGGGTATTGATCTGGGTATAGAGATTGGTGATTTGGTCGATTACGTGCTGCATATTTTCTGCCATTTCGAAAACAGACTGTTCGGTTTCACGGACAAAATTGCTGCTGGTTTCTAAGACGCTTTTTAGGTTATCAAATTGTTCGACTAACTGCTGGATATCGGTTAGAATTTCGTGTATAAATTGTTCCATTTGTTTGACGGATTCTTGGGTATCAACGGATAGGGTGCCGATTTCATTGGCCACAATGGCGAATCCTTTTCCGTCTGAAGAACGGGAGGCTTCAATGCGGGCGTTTAGTGCCAAAATTTGTGTTCGGTCGGCGATATTGCTTACAATTTTTAAAATATTTTTGATGGCAACTGATTTTTCGGAAAATCCGTTCATGGATTGATTCGCCTGCAGGATTGCCTGATAACTTTGATTAACATTAGTAATAGTCTCTTCCATTGCTTTTTTGGAAAGCATAGAGGTTTGGTAGGCGGATGCCACGTCTTTGTTGATGGTATGAATAATTTGTTCGCTTTCACTAATCGATTCGGAGAGACTTTCTCCTGTACTGGCAACTAAGTTTAGATTGTTTTTTTGGTGTTCTACAATCTGAAGCATCGTGCGGACATGGCTGCAGTTTCCTATGGTATCCATGGATTCATTAAGATCCATTGCGGTTTGGTTATTGGATTGTAAAAATTTATGGATAAGGGCGTTGTAGGCATGGGCGAGTTGTTTGTCTTTGAAGTCCTGTTCATTACATAAGGTAAAGCTGCCTTCTGCAGCAGACTGCATAAGGGATAATAGTTTGGCTTTATCGGAAGTTTTGCTCTTTTTAAATAAATGCATAGTTTTTACCTTCTTTACGTTATAGTTTTGTGGATATTATAGCAAATATTGTCGGGATTCTCAATTGGATTTCAGAAATAATTTTTTATTGGAAGGCTTAAGATGACTGATTGGAGGCGGAGAAACGGATATGGTATTGCAGAGAAAGAAGAATGAGAAGAAGAAAAATGAAAAATTTGGTTGACATTTAACTAATTTTTAAATAAAATAGAATAAAATTAAGTTAATTTTTAACTTATATTTGATAAATAATAAAAAAGAAAGAGGAAAGTGAGGAGAATCGAAAAATCATGGGCATCAGATATATAGAAGAAAAAAAGATTTTTCAGATGGACACGGAACATACTACATATTTAATTGGACTGACGGAAGAAGGGTATGTTGGACATATTTATTATGGACAGAGATTAAAGAGAGCGGGGAGTAATTATTTGCTGCGGACAAAAGAGGCACCTTATACACCTTCTGTTTATGAACGAGAAAAAATGGTATTTATGGATTTCTTTCCATTTGAGTATCCAAGCGGCGGAGTAGGAGATTTTCGGGAGAGCTGTTTAGACGTAAGAGGAGAGAAGGGAAACTTAGGCTGCGAGCTGCTTTTTCAGTCCTATCGGATTCAAAAGGGGAAGTCGGCATTGCCTGGGCTTCCGGCATCGTTTGGGACAGAGGAAGAGGTAGAGACACTGGAAATTATATGTGAAGATGCCGTTTTAGAGTTAGAGGTAGTTCTTTCTTATTCTGTATTTACCGCATGTGATGTGATAACGAGAAGTGTTCGGATAGACAATAAGGGAGCACAGAAGTTAAAATTAGAGAAAGTGTATAGTGCCTGTTTAGATATGGACAACCGGGAGTTTGAGATGGTGACGCTGACAGGAAGCTGGGCAAGAGAGCGGCATATTCGAAGGGATCGGGTACATTGCGGGAAACAGTTGGTGTCGTCTATAAGGGGAGAATCCAGTCATCAGGAACATCCGTTTTTGGCTTTAGTGACACCAAATACGACACAGGAAGCAGGGGAAGTATATGCAATGAATTTTGTCTATTCGGGAAATTTTATCGCTCAGGCGGAATTAAATCAGTTTGGGCAGATACGGATGGCAATGGGAATTCATTCGGATTATTTTTGCTGGAATTTAAAAGGCGGAGAGAGTTTTCAGGCACCGGAAGTCGTACTGACTTATTCTAATAAGGGATTGGGGCAGATGACCCGCCAGTTCCACGACTTTTATCGGGAACATTTGATTCGGAGTCCTTATAAGTATCGGAAGCGTCCGATATTGTTAAATAACTGGGAAGCAACTTATTTTGATTTTAATTCGGAAAAGCTTTTAGAGATTGCTAAAGAGGCACAAAAGGCAGGAATTGAAATGTTAGTGATGGATGACGGCTGGTTTGGAAAGCGGGATTTTGACGATAAGTCTTTGGGAGACTGGACCGTTAATACAGAAAAGATTACTTCCGGGCTTTTTGATCTGGTGACAAAGGTAAATGAGCTGGGAATGGAATTTGGGATCTGGTTTGAGCCGGAGATGATTTCTCCTAATTCAGATCTGTATCGGAAGCATCCAGACTGGGCAATTCAGATTGCAGGAAGACGTCCTACTATGTGCAGGGCACAGTATGTATTGGATCTGTCCCGACCGGAAGTAGTGGAGTATGCCTATCAGTGTGTAGCGGATATTTTGCACAGTGCACCGATTTCTTATGTAAAGTGGGATATGAACCGACAGTTATGTGATATTGGAAGCAGCTATTTGGATCGGGAAAGTCAAGGAGAATTGATGCATCGGTATGTCTTAGGGCTGTATCAGATGCAGGAACGGCTGGTGACGGAATTTCCAAATCTGCTGTTAGAGAACTGTTCGGGAGGCGGAGCGAGATTTGATGCAGGAATGTTGTATTACAGTCCGCAGATCTGGTGTTCGGATGATACGGATGCGATAGAGCGGCTTCGGATTCAGGAAGGGACGGCATTGATCTATCCGCTTGCTACCATGGGAGCACATATCAGTGACTGCCCAAATCATATTGTGGGACGGAAGACTCCTTTTGAGACACGGGGACATGTGGCACTGGCGGGAACGTTTGGTTATGAATTGGATATTACAAAGATTGCAGAAGAGGAACGCAGGATGATTCCAAAGCAGGTAGAGATGTGTCATGCCTATCAGGGATTGATGCAGAGAGGGGATTACTATCGGTTGGTTTCCTGGAATGAGGAAAAGCCGTATGACTGCTGGGAGGTAGCGGCAAAAGATCAGTCGGAAGCGTTGGTGACATTTGTACAGGTATTGGCTCAGCCAAATATGCACAGCAGAGTGATTTATCTGCGTGGTTTGGATGCAGGTGCAGATTATCAGTTAGAAGGTACGGAAGAGGTTTATACAGGTGAAGAATTGATGCAGTGCGGATATTTAATTCCTGCTATGTTATCTCCGGGCAAGAAAGGAGATTATCAGAGCTGTCTGTATCATTTTCTTAGAAAGTGACAGTAAGGTGGACTATGAGAAAGGTTAGATTGGCAGATATAGCAGAAGCAGTTGGGGTAAGTACGGTTACGGTACATAATGCGTTAAGCGGGCAGAAGGGGGTCAGTGATGAATTAAGAGAACGGATTCGAAAGACGGCACAGGAGTTGGGATATGAAAAAAGTAAAAAGGAGAAGGGAGAAAGCCAGGAGGAGTTTCAGAAGATTGGGGTATTGATTTCAGAACGATATCTGGGAAATCATTTGAGTTATTATTGGAAGATTTATCAGGAACTGGCATTGGCTGCTGCGGAAAAGCAGTGCTATACAACAGTGGAAGCACTGCGGCTAGATATTAAGACACAGGTGCCGGAACTGCCCCAAATGGTGCTGCAAAATAAGATTGAGGGACTGATTATTATTGGAGAAATCGATAAGCATTATATTAAAAGACTAAAAAGCGTGGTTTCGATTCCTATGGTTTTTTTAGATTTTTATGATCGGGAACTGGCACAGGACGCAGTAATTGTGGATAATTTCTATGGCATGTATCAGATGACAGAGATTCTTTTTGAGCATGGATTGGAGGAAATAGGGTTTATTGGATCGATTTATGCGACCAGCAGTATTATGGATCGATATTGCGGATATATTAAGGCGATGACAGAACATCGGAAAAATGTTCATCCAGAGTGGGTGATTGCCGATCGGGATGAGAATGGGCTGGTGGAGTTTGAATTGCCGAAGAGACTGCCAAAGGCTTTTGTCTGCAATTGTGATCTAGCGGCTGGGATGCTGGTAAATAAGTTAAATGCCAGAGGACTTCGGGTACCAGAGGATATCTCGGTGGTTGGATTTGATAATTTTCTATATCCCGGGTATGCGGATATGAAGATTACAACCTATGAGGTCAATACCCAGGCGATGGTTCGGGTAGCGATTAAAAAGCTGATGAAACAGTTTCGAAATCCGAATTCTGGGCGAGGACTAGAGATTGTATCGGGACATGTGGTTATGAAAAATAGTGTGCGAAAATAAAATAGGATAGAAAAGGATCAAAAATCTCTTTGTTAAAGATGGCAAAGAGATTTTTTATTTGTCTGGATGTTAGGTCGGTAAGATCTGTATGATAAAATGAATTTTAGGAAAATAACTAAAAATATTACAAAAAATAGAGAAATTTTATAGGATCTGACAATAACAACTGAAAATAGTATAAGAAATAGAGAGATAATGTATGGATTTTCAAATGTTTGTTTTTTATAATATAGAAAAAGTGATGGTTTGGCAGTGTATGCATTTAGGTAAATAAGGAAACGTTTTATCGGATATGCGTTAGCTGCAAAAAGAGAAGGGAGATGGAAAAATGCGTAAGACAAAAAAACGATTCTTAAGTTTAGGTATGGCAGTTTCTATGCTGCTGACATATCCTACGGTTCCTTTCACAGTGTATGCGAAAACAGATCAAGGGCTTAAGATAGAACAAGAGCCGAAGCGTGTACAGATGAATGGAAATGATATGGAGAATTTTGGGGGGGTAGTATTTAATCAGCAAGATATTTCTCCTGCAGCTTCTGGAACTTCAGTATCAATAAACACCTCATCTGCTGATGCAAAGCAGGCAACAACGAATATTGCTACTTATGTAAATGAAATTCCTCAAGTAACTGGTGTTACATGGGCAAATGATGTATCAGAAAGTAATTTTCAAACACCTTTTGAAACGGTGCAAATAGCAGATAGTAATGGAAATACTTATACAGTAGAAGTAGTGCCAAAAGGATTGATTTATTTTATTGATTCTTATAAGTTTAGTACAGATGGTACAGAGGTAACAAGTGTACCTTATACGGCTATAAAAAACCTGGTGGGAAATACATTACAAAACCAGGTGTATGATCAGATCAAAACCGAAAGTAATAACTGGGGATTGATAGAAGATGAAAAGATAAAAAGCAAAGGAAACCTTAGTGAAACAGATGTGTTAGATAAGAATCTGACTGGAATTTACAGAGATGTAAATCAAGTTGGAAGTGAACTGTCCTATGAATTTTTCCTGCCGGCCGGCAGATATACGATTACTACAGGTCATCGTGAATGGTGGGGTAATGGACGCAGTATGGATTTAAAATTAACGATAGATGGTACAACAAAGACATATAAAAGTTCTTTTCAGGTGCCAGGAAATGAAACAAAGCAACATAGTTATACCTTTAAAGTTGCAACAGATCAGGTTGTTAAATTTACAGCAACATCTACTATTGGGCAGGCACCCCTTATTAGCTGGCTTGCGATTGCAGAGGCGGAAGAGGAATCTACTGTAGAGCCAACACGTCCAACAAGTAAGTTGCCATCTAATTATGATCAATATTTAGAAGATCAGGATGGTTTAGAATTAAGTGGTGCAAGTGTTTTTGAAGCAACAGGATATGGGAATATATTGAAGGTTGCTGCTGGATGGAATAATCAAAATCAAGGTCATGCTTCTATAAAAGACGCAGCAAATTTATTTAAGAAGACAGCATTTACAGTATTGTTAGATGTGAAACAAGAAGGGGATAATGATCAACTGGATAAAAGAGTTGCATTTTCGATAGGAAAAACAGGACAAAATTTAAGTTTACTTTCAGGTTCTGATAAATTTGGTTATGGAAATAAAAATGAAGGAAATGGAGATAACGGTGGTATAATTACTAATCCTACTGTGTTAGATGGTGTGGATCATGGTGAATGGAATTCTCTTGCTATGACTTATGAGGAAAATGGCGGTAATGGTTCTGTTGTGATTTATATTAATGGAAAGAAGTCGGCTACAGTTCCTGATATTGGATTTAAATTAAGTGATATGAATGATTTAAGTGCAACGCTTGGTCGATCTTTTAGTACGAATTATTTACAGGACGGACAATATGACAGTTTGATTGTTTTTGATCAGGTAGTAGATGAAACAACGCTTTGTGAAGAAACGGCATGGAGAAAATGGAGTAAAGAGCATACTGTAAACAAAGCCCCTTTGGAAGCAGCAGTAAAAAAAGCGGACGCTTTGATTGCAGCTAGTATTACTTCTGCTGAATTAGAAAGTGCATTACAAGCAGCAAAGGATTTGCTGGCAAGAACGGATTTGACAAAAGATGATCAGATAGATTTGGATGCAGCTACTGAGAATTTAAATAAGGAATATGATAAAATCAATCCTATTGATATTTTAATCAAAGGTGCTGACGTAGATGCGGCGAATTTGAAAAAGAATGGGTTGACTTATAAAGGTTTTGGTATGCTGAACGGAAACAGCACCAGCAATTTGCTTTTGGACTATAAAGCAGAACATCCAACGGAATATTGGGATATGATGGAATATTTATTTGGAGGAAAATATCCATTGTTTACTCATATTAAGATGGAAATGGGAAATGATGGAAATAACTCAACTGGAGCAGAAGCTTGTACAAAACGTTATGAAAATGAGGATGCAGATGTTTCTCGTTCTCCTGGATTTGTTATGGCAGCTGATGCAAAGAAGATTAATCCAAATGTAAAGATTAGTTTTTTGCGTTGGGGTTCTCCAAAGTGGGTAAGTGATGCTGGATTTTATAACCATACAGAGGAAGGCTGGAAAGCAATGTATCGCTGGTATAAGGAAACTGTTTTTGATGCTTATGAAAAATATGGTTATGTAGTTGATTTTATTAATCCAGATACCAATGAAACGGAAGATCCAGATGAAGATTTTATTAAATGGTTTACAAAGCAAGTAGAAGCAGAACAAGATTTTCCAGATTATATGGATGAAGAGGCACAAGAGGCTTATCATAAGATTCGGATTATTGCATCCGATGAAAATAAAAGTTTGAATATTGTTCCTTCTATGCGTAATGATTCAGAACTTTTTAACGCAGTAGATATTATTGGTTTTCATTATCGAACTAATGCAACAGATGATTATGTAAAGATGGCAGATGAAGAGAATAAAGAAGTTTGGTATAGTGAGGGCTGTGCAACATTTGGCTATAGTGAACTACAAGAAACCAAGAGAACAGAGTATGGGTATGAAAGTATAGGAGGCTATCAAGGACCATTAGCTTTAATGGATAGTTTTATTACTGCATTTTGTTCTTCTCGTCGTACTCATTATATTTTCCAGCCAGCAATTGGTTCTTTCTATGAAGGAATTCAATATGGGCATAAGGAATTGTTAGGTGCTCGGGATCCATGGAGTGGCTATATTCATTATGATCCTGCTTTACATATGTTAGAGCATTTTGCAAAATTTGCAAAACTTGGTTGGGAAAATGAGGATAATAGTAATGGTATTTGGGTAGCTGTTTCGCAGTCTAGTAAAGGAAGTTTTGCTGGAACAAGTAGTGAACATGCAACGGCAGGAATCGATGGAAATGCTGGTTATTTAACTTTAGTATCACCAGATAAAAAAGATTTTTCGGTAATTTTGGTTAATAATACAAGAAATCAAAAAACATTTCGGATTAAAGCAGAACAGTTGGAAGTTACTGCTGATTCTGTAATACATGTTTGGACTACTACATCCACAAAAAACTTTTTAGAGAAAAAAGGGGATGTACAGCCTATAGAAGGAGGTTGGATTGTTACGCTCCCTCCTTATAGTATTACAACGGCTACTACTTTGGAAGAGACAGTAGGAAAAGCTCCTGCAGAAGGAATTCATAATGAGGATCGAACTGTATTGGATACCGATCAGACAGGACGTACTTTAGATACTACAGATGAATATTTATATGCAGATAATTTTGATTATCAAGAAGAAGATCCGATGGAGTGGTATAACGTTAATACAGGAACAACAAAAGTGGACTATATGAAGTCAAGAGGAAATGAACCACGCTATTTGTTGGATACCCATGGTGCATGGATTGTAGAAAATGGACGCTTAAAGCAGGAATTAGAGAATGGTGTTTCTCAGTGGAATGGCGGAGATCCTGCTACAATGGTAGGAGATTTCCGATGGATGGACTATACAGCAGAAGTAAAGGTGCAGATACCAGATGCAAACAGCGGTGTTTGGGCAGGACTTGGAATTCGTACACAGACAGGAATGAATTGGAATCAGAGTGGTTATACGCTGCGAATAAATGGTGCAGGAGATTGGAAATTGTACCGAGTGGGAACAGAAGTTGGAAACGGAAGTGTAAGAGCTTCGAAGGATGGAAGTTATACGATTGCTTTGACTGGACTTGGTGATACCATTATGGCAATAATAGATGGAGAAATGGTAACAACGTATCAAGACAAAAATCCAATGCTGGCTGGACGAGTAAAGTTTAGTTCTACTTGGTCACAGGTTTATTTTGACGATTTTACTGTAAAGAAAGTGGCAGGAGGAATTCCTTATGCTTTGTCTATGATTGATGGGCAGGATCCATCTATTCAATTTGAAGGAAATTGGAAAATCGAGAATCCGGGTGGCGGAAGTGCAGATAACTGGTATCGTACCATTTCGGAAGGATCAGCAGGATCAGCTTTTGAGTTTGAGATTGATGGAGATGGATTTGCAATTATAGGAGAAACGGGTGATTCTGTAAAATTAAGTATTGATGTAGATGACGGAACAAAAACAGAATCGAATGTAGCTACTACGGCTGTACCAAAACGTTATGAAGCGTATTCGATGTCAGGGCTTGGAATGGGTCATCATAAAATAAAAGTAACCGTGGAATCTGGTACTTTAAAGATGGATGCTTTATATGCATTGGGTGAAAAAGGAGAAGTAGATGAAAATACGGTGGAGGAGGTTTTAACAGAACTTCCGGGACTGCAGACTGTTTTTGCAGAAAAAGGCATTGCAAATGAAGATTTGCCAGAAAGCGTAGAAGTAAGATTAGCAAGCGGAGAAACAAAGACATTACCAGTAACTTGGGATAATGATACTGATAGACTTTTGGAGTATTTATTTAAAGAAACGGTGATTACAGGTACATTGGAAGGCGGCATTAATGCAGCAGGTTATCCAGTAAAAGTTTCGATTCCAGTGGAAGCAATTCCTTCCGATACGCTATATTTTATTGATACAGTAACTAATTTTAAAGATTCAAGCGGACCTTCTACTACAGAACCTTATAGTCGGATTTCTGCTTTACTGGGAAATCAATTACTGAATTCGGTTTATGACCAGTTAAAGGAAGACGGAAATACATGGGGGTTGGTAGACAGAGATGCTGGTGTGAAGAATTACGATTCAACTACAGATAAAACTGCCACTGGAATTTATGGAAAAGATAATGCAGCAGGAGAAACATTGAGTTATGCATTGACATTGCCTGCTGGAGAATATACCTTATATTCGGAGCATCGGGAATGGTGGGGTATGGATCGTCCGATGAAAGCGAATGTTACTGTAGATGGAAAGACATTGGATGCTGGTACAATTCTATTAAGCGGAAGCAGCGGTGATCAGTTTTTTACCTATGATTTTGTAGTAGAGGAGGAGCAAGTAGTTACTTATACAATAACAGCTACTGGAACACAAGCTCCTGTGATTAGCTGGCTGGCGATCAGCAAAAAGCAAAAGGTAGATAAAACAGCATTGGAACAGGCAATCAACGAAGCCGAAGAATTGGATCCGGAACTTTATACCGAAGCAAGTTATCAGGCAGTACTAGATGCACTGAATATAGCAAAAGAAGTATTAGCAGATGAAAATGCAAAACAGACAGAGGTAAATACAGCAAAGAGAGAGTTAAATGATGCAGTAAAAGCATTGCAGGAAAAGACGGATGAAGTAGATAAAACTGGACTGGAACTGGCAATAACTAAAGCAGAAGAAGTTGATTCGAACCTTTATACCGAAGAAACTTATCAGGCACTGTCAGATGCACTGGAAGCAGCAAGGAATGTATTAGCAGATGAAACTGCAGAACAGGCAGCAGTGGATCAGGCAAAAGAAGATTTGGAAAATGCCATCAACGCATTGGAAGAAAAGCAGGAAAAACCAGAGCCAGATAAAGTAGATAAAACGGCATTGGAACAGGCAGTAGCACAAGCAGAGAAATTGGATTCCAATCTTTATACCGAAGCAAGTTATCAGGCAGTAGCGGATGCACTGGAAGCAGCAAAGAATATATTGGCAGATGAAAATGCAGAACAGGCAGCGGTCGATCAAGCAAAAGAAGATTTGGAAAATGCCATCAACGCATTGGAAGAAAAGCAGGAGGAACCAGATCCAGATAAAGCAGATAAGGCTGCATTGGAACAGGCAGTAGCAAAAGCAGAGAAATTGGATTCCAATCTTTATACCGAAGCAAGTTATCAGGCAGTAGCGGATGCACTGGAAGCAGCAAAGAATATATTGGCAGATGAAAATGCAGAACAGGCAGCGGTCGATCAAGCAAAAGAAGATTTGGAAAATGCCATCAACGCATTGGAAGAAAAGCAGGAGGAACCAGATCCAGATAAAGCAGATAAGGCTGCATTGGAACAGGCAGTAGCAAAAGCAGAGAAATTGGATTCCAATCTTTATACCGAAGCAAGTTATCAGGCAGTAGCAGAAGCATTGAAAGCGGCAAAGAATGTATTGGCAGATGAAAATGCGAAACAGGCAGCGGTGGATCAGGTAAAAGAAGATTTGGAAAATGCCATCAACGCATTGGAAGAAAAGCAGGAAGAACCAAAGCCGGATAAAGTAGATAAAACGGGATTGGAAGAAGTTATAAAACAGGCAGAAGCATTGGATCGGATTTCTTATACGGAAATTAGCTATCAAGCAGTAGTGAAGGCATTGGAAGCTGCAAAAGCAATTTTAGCAGACGAAAAAGCAGAGCAAGCTGCAGTCGATCAGGCAAAAGAGAATTTGACCAAAGCAATCGAAGCATTAGAGAATAAACCAATTCAACCAGATCAGCCAGATAGAGAAGAGGATGATGATGATAGTGACGACGATATACAGCAAAATTCTTTCCTTACCAATCGGGAAGAAAATCTGGTAGAGGATGCGTTAGGAACAAGTTCGATTAAAGAAGTAACAGAAAACGGCAGTGGAAAGCTGGTAGTTTCCATATTAAACGAAGTTGTATTTATTGAGAAAAACGGAACACTTTCTAAGAATAAATGGCAGCAAGTAGATGATTCATGGTATTTCTTTGATAAGGATAGCAAAGCAGTAGATGGCTGGCTGGAACAGAGTGGAAAATGGTATTATCTAAATGAATTCGATAAAAAGATGGAAACTGGCTGGTTAAGGATAAAAGATGGAAAATGGTATCTGCTTGACGATATAAACGGAGATATGAAGACTGGTTGGCAGCAGACGAAAGATGGAAAGTGGTATTTATTGGATTATGTAAACGGAGATATGAAGACTGGTTGGCAGCAGACAAAAGATGGAAAGTGGTATTTACTGGATTATGTAAACGGAGATATGAAGACTGGTTGGCAGCAGACAAAAGATGGGAAGTGGTATTTATTGGATAGTGTAAATGGAGATATGAAGACTGGTTGGCAGATGGTGAAAGGGATTTGGTATTATCTGACAAAAACAGGAGCTATGGCAGAGAATACGATTACACCTGATGGCTATAAGGTTGGAAAGGATGGTGCTTGGACTGGACGATAGAAAGAATAGGCTTATGAAAAAGGAATTTTCCAGAATATTCCTACTATATCCGGTCAGACATTTGCTCCAGATCAGGCGGTGACTCGTCAGGAGATGGCAGTTTTACTTGCTAATTATGCAAAGGCAACCAGATTTGTTCTTCCGACTGCCCGTGAAAAAGTGGTATTTACAGACAGCAGTACCATTAGCGGCTGGGAAAAACCGGCGGCAGAAACCTTGCAGACGGAGTAATGCTGGAAGGCTGGAAACAGGATACCCAGACGAAAAATTGGTATTACTGGACAAATGAAGGAATTGTCAGCGGCTGGAAAGAGATTGGAGGAAAGTGGTATTATTTCGGAAGCGGCAATATTATGTATCAGAATGGCTGGAAAGAAATCGGAGGGAAAAAATATTATTTCTATGAAGACGGAGCAATGGCAGCCAGTACAAAAATTGATCAAATAGAAGTGGATGAAAGCGGAGCAGCAAAAGAATAATCTTTTATATTCTTAAAAAAGACAGATAGGAAAAAACGCCTATCTGTCTTTTTTTATGCACATGGACATCTAAATAGGTCAGCAGAGCTTATGGTCGCTCGGTGCGGCGAGTAGGGGAAGTAATCTTCCCTATTCAATTCTTATCCTTTTTACGATTTGGATAGAAACGGGATAGGAATAAAACAGAGGTCAAATCGGATATTCGCAATCCGCTTCGCTACTTGCTCATAACCTCATCAAGGAAGTCCCAACCCACCGCTTTTGCCTTGGCGGCTTAGAAGCGGGGGACTTCCTTGATAAGATTAAAAAATCAATTAATT
>CAJUEI010000093.1 GCA_910585255.1 uncultured Lachnospiraceae bacterium | reverse complement strand
AGCCAGCGAAAATTCAAAATAACTACAACACAGACCTTGCATCCTTAAGATATTCTTTCCTTTTCGTGTTAGATTCCATGCTTTTTGAATATTGTCTAATAATTTCTTTCTGTCCTCTCCATTTTTCCATCCCAATACGGTTTCTGCCAACATACAAAACTGCAGATAAAGTATAGTTTCCTTCGTTTGCTTTTTACATTGTTCCATCTCATACATAGCTTCTTTTTTTTGATTCCTATTTACAAGATCTACAATCTTTTCTTTCCACTTTATCTTTTCTTGTTCTTGTACATTTAAAACATAAGAAAACTTCTCTGAAGCGACTCCCATTCTTTGAAGCAGAACATCTGCCAGAATTTTTTCACAGAAGCGTTCCCCTTTTTCGATTCGCTGCAAATAAACCCGGCTGCAAATTCCCTCACATAGTTTTTCAGCCGATAATTGTGTTCTTTTTCTCTCATAGGCAATAATCCGCCCATATTCGTTTTCTCCCATATATTCCTCCCGTTTATCATCTTGTACCTTATATTATTCAGTTTATACCTTAAAAATAGAATTTTTAAGGTATAATAAGTGGTAGATAAATACAAGCATATCCCTTTTCTTGTAAATTTTTATTTTGCCGCTTAAATTATACCATAAAAAGAGAAAGTTGGTATTTTTATTTTTCAAAAATCAAAAAGTTACATTTTTTCTTAACATAACACCAAGTTTAAATCATTTCAGGACAATGCCAAAATTGCAGAATTAGAGGAGGAATATATGTCAGATTTTTTAATGAAACCTAAAGTCGATTTTGCTTTTAAAGAAACTACGACTGACGAAATGACTCGAATAGGATTTTTATCAGCCATTTTAAAACTTGCTCCAAATGAGATAAAAGAAACTCGCCTTTTAAACACCAATCTTCGAAAACTACATGAAAATGAAAAACAAGGAATTCTGGATGTAAGAATCTTAATGAATAACCTTACTGAAATTGATATTGAAATTCAACTTGCTGAATTAAGACAGCAGTGACATTTTGCTATGTGCAAAGTTTATTAATGCCGAACGAAAGGAGGAATTTGATATGTTAGCAGAAAAGAATCCTTATATTAGCCGTGCCTACCAACAACTGCAGATCATTAGTCAGGATAAAGAAAAACGATTAGAATATGAAGCCAGGGAAAAAGCGATCTTCGATCATAATCAGCTTATATTGGAAGCAAAGGAACGTGGAAAACAAGAAGAAGCTTTTAGAATCGCCAAAAATATGCTTTTAGAAAATTTTGATACAAATGTAACCGCCAGAATATCTGGTTTATCAATAAAACAAATTTTGTATTTAAAAAATGAACAATAACATATTGTATTTATTTTAGCAAAAAAGCAAAGGTTCTGCTTTTTCCATCATTTGTATGCCCACACTGTAACAAGTTGAAATTTATCCTTTTCCTCTATTACAGCTATCTCTGTCCTTCCTATGAAAACCTCTATGTCATGCAGTGCACGATATCCATATCCTTTAAGAAAGAAACAGCTGGCAGCATAGGAACTTTCTTTGCAGGGACATGGCTTCCCGCCGGCACTTAGGTGCGGTACTTTCGCACCTTATGTGTCGCTGCGAGGAAGTTTCAGCGAAAGCGGTCCCAGCAAAGAAAGTTCCTATGCTGCCAGCGTCCTCTCCAAATCACCCCCCTCCTAAATCACAAACAAAAATCAATCTCAAACAAAACCTTTTTCACCCAATCATTCTGCAAGCATCCCAGCCAAAACCTCACTTACCAGCTTTCCGTCTGCTTTTCCCTTAACTTTTGGCATAAGTGCTTTCATAATTTTTCCCTTGTCCTGAACCGATGGCTGAGTAACTCCCAACTCATCCAGCACCTCTTTCACTGCTGTTTTAATTTCCTCTTCTCCCATCATCTCAGGGGCGAATTCCTCTAATACAGAAATCCGAAATTTACACTCCTCTACAATATCTGTCCGATTTGCCGGAGTTAATTCCAAGGTTTCTTTTAATGCTTTTATCTCTTTTAATACAACGGCATTTTCTTCTTCTGCTGTTAAATCCTCTCTTTTATCAATCGCTTTATTTTTAAGTGCCGTTAAAAGTGCAGATAATGCGTCCTTTCTCTCTTTTTTATGCTCTTTCATCGCTTGCATCATCTGTGCCCTGACCTCATCAATTCTAGACATATGCTCTCCTCTCTGCAAACCACTAAACTATAATTTACTCCTCATAACCGTTTGGATTATTCTTCTGCCATCTCCAGGAATCCTCACACATCTCCAGCACGTCCCGCTCTGCTTTCCAGCCTAATTCCTTTTCTGCCTTAGAAGCATCGGCATAACAGGTTGCAATATCACCGGCTCTTCTGCCCTTTATTACATAAGGAATCGTTACACCGCTTGCCTTCTCAAAGTTTTTCACAATATCCAATACACTATATCCAACACCGGTTCCCAAATTATAGATGCACAGTCCTGCACCTTCTTCGATCTTCTTTAACGCTTTTACATGCCCAATCGCCAAATCCACCACATGAATATAATCCCGCACTCCTGTTCCATCCGGTGTATCATAGTCATCTCCAAATACACTAAGCTCCTTTAACTTTCCGACTGCTACCTGTGTAATATAAGGCATCAGATTATTTGGAATTCCGTTTGGATTCTCTCCCATCGTTCCGCTCTTATGTGCACCAATCGGATTAAAATACCGAAGCAAAATAACATTCCACTCTGGATCTGCCTTCTGCATATCCGTTAAAATCTGCTCCAACATAGATTTAGTCCATCCATAAGGATTGGTACACTGTCCCTTTGGACACTCCTCTGTAATCGGAATAAATGCCGGATTCCCATATACGGTAGCCGAAGAAGAAAAGATAATATTCTTTACCTGATGCTTCCGCATTACATCCACAAGCGTCAGTGTTCCTGCAATATTGTTCTGATAATATTCCCATGGCTTCTGCACGGATTCTCCAACTGCCTTTAACCCGGCAAAATGAATACAAGAATCAATCTTTTCTTTTGCAAACACCTCTTCCAAACCCTCTCGATCCAAAATATCCACCTTATAAAAGGTAACGGGCTTTCCGGTAATCGCTTCTACTCTCTTTAATGCCTTCTCACTGGCATTAGAAAGATTATCCACCACTACAACCTCATATCCTGCCTGCTGCAACTCCACTACGGTATGGGTACCGATATATCCGGCACCTCCTGTTACTAATACTGCCATAAATCCTTTTCCACCTTTCTTTTTATTCAGTAAATGTCGTTTTGACATTTTCTGTCCGTCTCTCCCGGTATTCCCTTGGACTCATTCCATATCTCTCCCGGAATACCCGATAAAAATAGCTGGTATTATCATACCCAACTGCTAAAATAATATCAGAAACCGAAAGCCGTGTCTCTATTAAAAGTTGTTCTGCCTTATCCATTCGCTTTCGAAGCAGCAGCTCCTTAAAAGCCGCTCCTGTCTTTTTTCTGATAATCCGACTGTAACTATACAAAGGCTCTTCCATCTGTTTTGCCAAATCAGTCAGATTCGCATTTTGATAATCTTCCTCAATCAGACGAAGAGCAGCCATCACCAATTTATTTTCTCTCTGATTTTCACAATTTTGTACAATCTTATCTGTATAATGCAGCAGATTTAAAAATAAAAGCCCCATTGTAGTCGAAAGAATCTTTCCAACGGAATCCGAATTCTCCCATAAAGCCCAGATTAAATTTTCAATTAAATTCTGTACCGGAAGAATATCCGCTACCATAAAATGCAGATAATCCGCCTGTCCTGTATTCTGACAAAGTGCATTTACAATAAAATTTCGAAGCGGATTCTCCCCCTCCAACATCGCATAAGCCACATCAAAAAATTCCGGCAGCACGATAAAATTAATGGCAATATCCCCCCAATCTGCCGCTTCAATCGCATGAAATGCATGCTGATTTAAAAAGAGCAAATCCCCTGCCTCCAATACCACTTTTGTTTCCCCATTAATCCAATGCACCGTTTTCCCGGAACACATATAGATAATCTCAATATAATCATGCTTATGCCTGGGAAATTCAATAAATCGGGTGTGGGTACGAATATCCACTAATTTTCCCTTTTCCAGCATCTTTTTACTGACAATCGTAAAATCTGCCTGATCGGTATAACGCCCCTTCTCAATCCCTCCGCACCCGTCCAAAATCTGCTGTTCTTCCGGTGTAATCTGTTTTAATTTTTCTAACAGTTCCAAATTCATCTTTCTAACCATTTCAAATATATTTTAAAAAAGCAGCAAATGCAGAAGGAATTGCTATCTCAGCCTGCACACGTTCTGCCGAAATCCATTCTAACTCTGGCTTTGCCCGAAATACTCCTGTTTCCGCAATCTTAGAATTAAAAATTCCAGCTAAATCCTGCTGCCGCTCCTCCCTCTGTGCTTCCACCAGATATCCTCTCATCTTCCATTCCACATGGGAAAAAATATGTTTTGCTTCTTCTATCGGCAAAATCGACTGCACTGCAATTCCCCAATTTCTTAAAACTTCCTGTGCCTCTAGAATATCCAGCTTTTCCGGCACATTGGGGAATTCATACATTCCGGCTAAAAGTCCGTTCTCCGCCCGTCTGTGAAGCACCACGGTTCCATCTGCTAAACGAATTACAAATATGGTTTTCTCTTCTGTCCGCCGTGCCTTCTTCTTTGCCTTAACCGGAAGCTCTGTCACTACTCCCCGTTTACAGGCAAGACAGCACTCCTGAACCGGACATTCCCCACACTTCGGTTCCCCGTTTGGCAGACAGATCAACGCCCCTAATTCCATCAAAGCCTGATTAAAAGCACCGGCATTTTCCTTGGGCATATGTTTCTTTAACAATTCCTCTGTCTGCTTCTTTACCGATACCTTTGCAATATCCTCATAGTTCTCCGTCAGCCGAGCCATTACCCGAAGCACATTTCCATCCACAGCCGGAACCGGAATCTGATAAGCGATCGAAGCAATCGCCCCTGCCGTATACGATCCCACTCCAGGAAGCTCAAGCAAAGCCGGATAATCTGCCGGAAGCTCCCCCTGATATCGTTCCATCACTACTTTAGCTGCCTTCTGCAGATTTCGTACCCGGTTATAATATCCTAGCCCTTCCCAAAGTTTAAAAAGCATGTCTTCCTCACACTCAGCTAAAGCACGAATATCCGGCAAAGTATGAATAAACCTAGAAAAATAAGGTTTGACTGCTTCTACCCTTGTCTGCTGCAGCATAATCTCCGATACCCATACATAATAAGGCTTCGGATTGGTTCTCCATGGAAGAATCCGAGCCTGTCTGCTAAACCAATCCAATAAAAACGGCGTCATATATTCTACTCGTTCTCCCGGCTTTTTCTCGATTGACTTCAAATCCTTCTGTATCTGTTCCTTTTCTTCCATCTTTCTCTTTCACTCACTCTATCTTAAAATTCGACTATTTCGGATAACACATCCTCTCAGCAGTTGCTTGTTCAAGCACCTCCTGCCTATACTTTCTTGCATAGTACTGTGCCATAGAAAGATTCATATCCAGATAATTTCCGCAGTCTCTTGCCGAAGCCCCCGGAATTTCTCCCTGAAAATCAATAACAAAACAAAACATTCTTCGAAGCAGATCCAAAATATCTGCTGCCTCTAAATCCCCAGCCAAAATCAAATAGCACCCCGTCCGGCATCCCATCGGTCCAAAATAAATCACTCTCTCTTTCCACTCCGAATCATTCCGCAGAAAAGTAGCACAGAGATGTTCTAATGCATGAATCGCCGCCGTACCCATAACAGGTTCTACATTTGGTCTGGTCATTCTTAAGTCAAATGTAGTCAATACCTCTTTCCCCACATAATCCTTTCGTGAAACATAAACACCAGTCAGCAAATCTAAATGATTTACTGTAAAACTAGCAATCTTTTCCATTCCTTCTACCAACCTTTCTAAAAATTTTCCTGTCCCTGATAATTTATTATACTTTTAATATATCGGTTATGCAAGAATAATTATCAGCCGTATGTTCCAAACCTTCTCTCCTTACTTATCTAGGCAAAAACATAGAAATCTGCGTCCCTACCCCTTCCTTAGAAGCAATCTTTAAGTATCCGCCCTCCTCCAAAAGAATCTGTCTGGTCAAATATAACCCTATCCCCACTCCCTCTGTCTCACAAACCGAAGCCGAACGATAAAACCGCCCAAATACCTTTGCATATTCCTCTTCCCGAATCCCTATCCCGCTGTCTGATACAATCACCCGGCAAAATAATTCGTATCTCTCTACCGATACTCGTACCTCCCCCCCTGCCGCAGTATACTTTATCGCATTATCCACCAGATTTCCAAGTGCCTCCATCGTCCACTTTTTATCAAATACTGCCTCTTCCTCTGTCTCTTCCACCCAGAACTGAACCCCTTTTCCCTCTGCCTGAAGGGCAAACTGCACCGAAATCTCCTCCAATATAGAATCCAATCTCTGCCGAATCGGATACAGCACAAAAACTCCTGTCTCCAACCGGGAAAGCTTTACCAAAGAAGCAATTAAAAATTTCAGCTTCTCCGCCTGTCCGAAAAGTGCCTTTACACACTGCCGGTTCTCCTCCGACAATTCCTGTTCCTCCAAAAGCTGTGCATATAAAAGAATATTGGCAATCGGCGTCTTGGTCTGATGCGAAATATCCGCCACCAGTTCTTTTATTTTTTCTTTCTCCTTTGCTAAATTGCGGGAAGAAACAAAAGCCGCCGACAGATACCCTGCCAGCCTGCTTTCTAAAGAAGACAATACACTTTCATCAAATAAGGTTTCCGAAAACGTTCCCGCAATCGCCGCCTCTAACATCTGATTCATCCGCATCACCATACAGCGAATCCGATAGCGATCCCAACAGACAAACCCCACTGCAGACAAAAATAGAAACCCTGCCAAAATCAAAACAATCCTATCACATTTATTATAAAAATACCACATATGCACCTATCCCTTTCCTGCATTTACCTGTTGCTTTTTCCAAACATACCCTACCCCATAAACCGTCTTAATATATCCTCCTGCATCTAATTTGTCCCTCAGCCTCTTTACTGTAACCGAAAGTGCATTTTCATCCACATACTCTTCCCCATCTGTCCAAATCCGATCCACCAAAAAATTCCGTGTCAGCGTAACTCCTCGATTTTCTACAAATAAACGAAGCAATTTTTGCTCCGTTTTACTCAATCCAATCAAAGTTCCATCCTTTTTAAACTCCATCTTTTCAAAGTCAAAAGAATAAGAATCGATCTCTATCTTATATTGTTTTACTGTTTTTGCCCGTCTTAGCTGTGCCCCGACCCGTGCCCTTAAAATTGCCAAACTAAACGGCTTTGTAATATAATCATCTGCACCGTTTTCCAGCCCCATCACTACATCCAGCTCTGTATCGTTCGCCGTTAAAAGAATAATCGGAATTTCACTCTGCTTCCGCACCTGCTCCAAAAACTGCAGTCCATTCCCATCCGGCAGATTGACATCCAGCAAAATCAAATCCATCTCCTCCTTTAACTGACACGCCGCACTCTTCAGATCATAAGCCTGCACAATCTCTACTTCCTGATCCCTTAAAGCCATACAAAGCCCATGACTTAAATCCCTGTCATCCTCAACAATTAATATTCTTTTCATCCCTATTTTTCGCCCTTTCTCAATCATACCCCCAAGACAAACGGTCTATAAATAAAAATCCAAGCCTAAATCTCATCTAAAATCTTCTTCCGCTTCTGATCCAACTCCTCTTTTGTAATACTTCCCTCCGCATACAACTCTTCCAGCAAATGCAGCCTCTCCTGCACCTCGCTCTTCTTAAAAGACAGTCCCGCCCTGTCATCTACATTCTGCTCTCTATCCTCAATTACAATCTCATGTGTAGCAACTCCTCCCTCGGAAAAAACATTGATTCCATTAATTACGGTAATAACAACCGCAATAAAAGTCCATATAATTCCAAAGAATCCAAAAGTAGGAATTACCATCACCACTCCCAATATACAAAACAAAATCCCCGCTGCCATTCCAACAGCAGACTGTCCTTTTCCCGGCTTTACCTTAATATTCTTACTCATAAAATCCCCTCCAAATCCAGTCAAATCGGATATTTGCAATCCGCTTCGCTACTTGCTCATAACCTCAGCTATCTTTTCCAAAAAACTCAAATCAACTCTACCATTACTTCCTTTACTCATTCTATCAATATACTATCTTTTCTAAAAAAGCTTAAACCAACTTTTACACAATCACCGCCTTTTTTATAAAAAATCCATAAATTTTCCTGTCTCTTTCTCCATTATATCAAATCTCCCAGTTATTTCAAGCTTTACAGAAACAACAAAATCCCAGTCAAAGGAAGTCAAAAAAGGAAGGTACCGCTTCCCCGCTTTAGCGTCCCTTCCTCTAAATCAAAACCCTGAAATCTGCCCACTATGTACAGAACGTACCGAAACGAATTAGAAAAAAAGAATGATTTCAGAGCCATATCCGTATTATAAATGACTTTTTTCTAAAAAATAATACTATATATAACAGTAGTACTAATTTCCTACTCTTGTTTCCATCGAAGGATTTCTTCCAGCCGCACCTTTACGTTCTTCTCCTCCCCTTCCTCTGTAGGCTGATAATATCTTCTCCCCGCCAAAGCATCTGGCAGACACTGTATTTTTGCCATTTTTTCAGCCGTATCATGTGCATAGACATATCCCTTTCCATAGCCAAGTTCCTTCATTAACTCAGTTGGTGCATTACAAATCGCAAGCGGCACCGGTTCAGCCAGAAGAGTCCGAATATCCTCTTTACAGGCTTCACAAGCCCGATATAACGCATTTGACTTCGGTGCCATAGAAAGATAAACCACCGCATGAGCCAAATGTACATCGCACTCCGGCATCCCAAGAAAATGACATGCCTGATACGCCGCAACCGCAACCTGCAGGGCATGAGAATCCGCCATTCCAATATCTTCACTGGCATACCGAACCAGCCGCCGTGCAAGATACAACGGCTCCTCCCCGCTATCCAACATCCGGTACATCCAATAAACCGCCGCATCTGGATCACTATTCCGCATAGACTTATGCAGAGCAGAGATCAGATTATAGTGCCCTTCTCCGTTTTTATCATAGAGCAGGGAGCGGCGATTCATACACTGAGCCAAAACTTCCTCTTCCACACAGAGCACAGCATCCTGATCCATCTTTGCATTTAATACCGCCATCTCCAGTGTATTTAGGGCAGTTCTTGCATCCCCATTTGCAAAACGGGCAATCATTCCAAGCTGTTCCTCTGTTATTGAAATCTCCAGATTTCCAAATCCCTTCGGACTTTTTAACGCTAACCAAAGCAGTTTCCTTAAATCCTGCTCCTCTAACGCCTTCAGCAAAAACACCTTACAGCGGGAAAGCAAAGCCGAATTAATTTCAAAAGAAGGATTCTCTGTTGTTGCACCAATTAAAACAATACTGCCTTTCTCCACAAACGGAAGAAATGCATCCTGCTGTGCCTTATTAAACCGATGAATCTCATCTGTAAAAAGCAGTGTCCGCCGCCCTGCAATCCGATTCTCCTCTGCCTGTGCCATCACCGCCTTAATCTCCTTAATCCCGCTGGTAACAGCACTAAACTCAATAAATTCCGCCTTGGTCTGCTTTGCAATAATCCTTGCCAGCGTTGTCTTTCCCACTCCGGGAGGTCCCCAGAAAATCATAGAAGAAATCTGATCTTTTTCAATTAACTGCCTTAGGATCTTTCCCTTTCCAATTAAATGCTGCTGTCCTATATATTCCTCTAACGTCTCTGGACGAAGCCTGCTTGCAAGAGGCTGCAGCTGTCCCTGACTGCCAAATCGATCCACACTGTCAAATAAACTAATCTGCTCCATATCCTTCCCCTTTCATTTTTATCTCTTCTATTCTATCTGCCCCATCTCCTTTTGTACATATCTAATTTAGAAAATTTTAAGGCTCTTCATACCGATACTCCCCTTTCACATACTTCCGCTCCATCTGATGCAGCATCTTCCGCTTTTCTACACTGTCAAAAATAATCGAAAAATCATAATCCTCTGGATATAACTCTGATGCTGCCACCTGCAGCCGAACCCGCTTATAATGAATCCAAATCTTCTTCCCCTGCATCTGCACCCGAAGCACTCCTTTTTCATTTGCCGTCTGACAGACAATTCCAATCTTTCGATCCGGCAGCACCATCACACTATCTCCCAACCGAAATTCCAATGCCTTTTTCTGTCCTTTCTTCCGCGGAATCTTCTGTATTCGTGCAGAAGATTCCCGCTTTCTCTCTTCCTTTATCTCAATCCCCTCTAGCTTCTTATCCGCAAGCTCCCCATAAGCCGCATAAGCCGCCCGCTGCAGCATTTCTTTTGTCATACCAAGCCGTGCCGCAATAAAAAATGCACAGCTTTCGCCGGCCTCTCCTATCACCATCTGATAAAGCGGACGCAGACTCTCCCGATCAAACGTCATCCGGGCATTTACAATTCCTTCTTCCCGTTTGGCATACTCCTTTATCTCTGGATAATGCGTTGTAACCAAAAACAACGCCCCACTCTTTTTCAATTCTTCCAAAACGGCAACTGCAATCCCCATCCCTTCTGCCGGATCGGTACCGGAACCCAATTCATCCATTACCACCAGACTTTCCCGACTAATTCTGCACAAAATATCCATAACATTACTAATATGTGCCGAAAAAGTAGAAAGATTTTCCGCCAAATTTTGTCCGTCTCCAATATCACATAAGATCTGATTATTTAGACAGATTTCTGCCTGTTTGCAGCTTACATGAAGTCCGCACTGTGCCATAAGACAAGTTAATGCAACCGTTTTAATCGCTACTGTCTTTCCTCCGGTATTCGGTCCAGTAATCACCACTCCGTTTATTCCATTTCCAATCTGAAAATCCAAAGGAACCGCTTCCTCCCGCTTCATCAGAGGGTGACGCCCACCTTGAATCCGAATCCATCGCTCTGTATGAATAGAAGGTTCTGCCCCATCCAGTTCTATACTAAGCTTTGCCTTTGCAAATAAAAAGTCCAGCTTTTCAATCGTCCGATTATTCTGTGCAATTATGGCTGCCTTATCCGATAAAAGAGAAGTCAAAGTATAAAGAATCTGCCGTTCCTCATTCTCTTCCTCCAACTGCAGTTCCTCCCACTCTGTATAAAGTTTTCCCACTGAAGCCGGCTCTATAAAAAATGTATTCCCTGTAGCAGATTTTTCAATTACTGAACCGCCAATCTTATATTTATATTCCTTTTTTACAGGAACACAAAGATGTCCATTCCGCAGCGTACTAAAACAATCCGACATACATTCCTTATTTGCCCGAATTACGGATTCTGCCTTTTGAGCCATCTTCTCCTTCGTCCGTTCCATCGTCTCCCGAATGGTTTTTAACCGCTTAGAAGCAAAATCATCCACTCTTCCATTTCGAATTTTTTCGCCAATCAAATGATGTACTTCATCCAAAGCATCCAAGTTTTCCTCATAATAAGCAATCCCGATTTCATAGCTTACACAGCGTTTTAAATAATCCTTCATCCTTCTTACTGCAGTAAGCACAACCGCTATTTCCTCTAACTGTTCCGGCAGCAGACATCCTCCCTTTTGTGCAATTAAAATCCATTCCTCTATTCCTTTTAACGCTGTAGCAGGAGGATTGCCGCACAAGGTAATCATTCGTTTTGCTTCTGTTGTTTCCCGCAGTCTGGTCAAAACTTCCCGTTCCGCTAAATACGGCTTTAACTGCAGACATTCTTCTTTCCCTTTTTCTGTACAGGCAAACTCTGCCAATCTATACTTTATCTGATCAAATTCTAATCGTCTTTCTGTATCAGACATTTTAATATTTTCTGTCATTCTCATATTCTCCTTTTTCTTTCCAACCAATCTGTTCAAATCAAGCAAAGAAGGTTGCTTCCCTACTCATCGCACCAGGCATCCGTCAGCTCTTCTGACATCATTCCTTTAAATACCCGTATGCATAAAAAATGCCGCAGAATGTCTGCCTAAAGGCATACTACTTCTGCGGCAAAAGAATTTTCAAAATAAAAAGCATGACCGCACAGTCATGCTAAATCCACTTTAAAACTATCCAAAAAAGAGTATGTTCGCATCTTGTAAGGCAGACAAATGGGCAGAAATATCCTGTAAAAATATTACTCCCATCTTTGATTTAATTTGTCCGATTCTCCATTACAATCACACGCAACATAAAAAGCTCCTTTTTATAAAATTATTTGTTATTCAATATACATGATATACCTTCTTATGTCAAGACCCAAATTTTATTCCAACAATTTTATTTCCTATCAAAATCTCTCACCATTTCTCATCAAATTTTTTTAGTCAAAGGAAATTCGGAATCCGCTTTCGCCTTTACAGCTTAGAAGCGGGGGACTTCCTTGATAGGTTAAAACAACTTTCCTCTACAAGCAAACAAGCAAATGATTCAACCATAAATCTACCGGCAGGAAAAGACAGCCAGAGTGGGAAACTTATTTCTCTGGGCTGTGACTTCGGAGGAAAGTTAGAAAGTCTTATGCCTCTGTCGATCCACTAGGATTTTTTGCCATTCTCGAATGGCAAAAAAAGGGGTGTGTTTAGCCCGCTGTACGGGCGAATTGCACCCCGATCCGTCCGGTTGAATATCCCTTTCTTCAGAGGCATTAGACTTTCTTACTTTCCGTAGAGCGGAACAGCCCAGAGAAATAAGTTTCCCACTCTAGCGTCCTCCCCTCTACCGAACAATTCGAATCACTCCGCAAGCAATTTTCTCCCCTGCATTTCCAGAAGGCTGTGTCGTAAAATCATCTGCACCTCCATGTATCACAATTGATCTCCCAATCAACTCGGTTACAGAAAACCTCCCGTCAAAAAAACTCGCCCATGCATACCCATTTTTACTGATAAGAGGCGGCATATCCCCGGCATGATTTGGATGCTTCACCTCTCCCGGATTATAATGTTCTCCGGTATGAATAAAATTTCCCCTGCAATCCCCATACTCATGAATATGCAAAGCATAAAAATTCGAATATCCCTTTTTATCCGGCAGTCCATACACTTCTACTTCTACCAAAACCCCACCAAATGAAGTAACATAAAACTTAGCAAATCCCCCAATTTGAGATGGTGCATTTTTTCCCTGAAACCATGCTACCGCCTGTGGTCTTTCGCTTCCTAATATTTCACTAAACGACAAATTTGAACTTATCTCTGCCATACTAAATTTTCCTTTTTTATCTCTAATATATGTTTCTCTTCTCAATCTATGCTGCTTTCCATCCAAATCGTCCTCTTTACCGCAGTAATTTCAGAAAATAGTAGAATCTTTCCTTTTAATATGATATAATAAAATATATCTGCAAATTTTTACCAAACAGCAGATATTCCTGTTATCATATCTTAGAAACACAAAGTGGAGTTA
>CAJUEI010000092.1 GCA_910585255.1 uncultured Lachnospiraceae bacterium | reverse complement strand
GCTATGAGGTTATGAGCAAGTAGCAAAGCGGATTGCGAATATCCGATTTGACTTTACAGATTTAACTTTACAGACAGAAAGGAAAAAGAAAAATGGAACAAAATCGTTTAAATCAGCAAATGGACTTTATTGTAGAAATGGACAAAACCAAGCAGATCACTCGTCAAACCTATTTAGCGGATGGCAGCCGCAAGGAAAACGATGCAGAACACGCATGGCATCTGGCAATTATGGCATATCTTTTACGGGAATATTCCAATCAGGAAATCGATATTACAAAAACCATGGTAATGGTTTTAATTCACGATCTGGTAGAAATAGATGCCGGAGACACCTATGCTTATGATGCAATAGGAAATCTGGATAAAAGAGAACGGGAAGTCAAAGCTGCCAATCGTATTTTTCCGCTGCTTCCATCTGATCAGGCAGAAGAATTGCGGGCACTGTGGGAAGAATTTGAAGAAAACCAGACACCAGAAGCTAAATTTGCTCATACATTAGATCATGTACAGCCGCTGCTTTTAAACGATGCCTCAGACGGAAAGTCCTGGAGAGAACACCAAGTTACTTTAGATAAAATTCTAACACGCAACCAATCAACCAAAGAAGGTTCCGCTTTACTTTGGGATTATGCAAAAGAGTGTATTGATAAGAATGTAGAGAAAGGAAATATCCAGCTTGTCAATATTGAGAAAGAATGATAAAATAAAATTCAGAAAAGGAAGGTGTGAGTTCTAGTAAGAGAGGTGAAAAAATGAAACGAAATACCATTATTATTGTTACAGTGATAGCGATACTAGCAGTCTTATTTGGAGCTGCTAGTTATCTGTCAGCAGAACGAGTTCCTAAAAACCCCGCATCTGCATCAGGAAATTTAGCAGGCAATCTCTATAACGGCGGATATTTTTGTGAATATGAAGGAGAGGTCTTTTATTCTAATGCTTCTGATAACTACCATCTATATCGGATTAAAGAGGACGGCAGTATAAAAAAAGAAAATTATACAGCGGTATTTTCTTTAAATATCTATAACGGTTATCTTTATTATTCTAAAAATTCGACAAAAGCTGGAAACCATGCTTATCTAAGCGGACGGCCATATGGAATTTATCGGATTAATTTAAAAGACAGCAAAGTAAAATGTCTGACAACTACACTATGTCCTTATATTACACTCTGCGGAAATGATATTGTACTGCAGGAATATACCAATACAAATTTATATTTTTCTAAGATACAGATCGACAAAGAAGGAGGCATGGTTCGGATTTCAGACACGGGATATCCTGTAGCTTGCTCCGAGGGCGGATTTGTATATTATGCTGAACAAAATAAAAACCACAATGTCTATCGCTATAATCCAGAGAGCAACAGTACTTCATTGGTCTATGCCGGAAATTGTTATCAGCCTGTCTGCATTGGAAATATCTTATATTTTATAGATGTAGAAGATGGCTATCGATTAAAACGGGCATTGCTTCCAAATGGAGAAACTCAGACGATTTCTTCTGAGCACTGTGTAAATTATAATACAGATGGAGATGTTATTTATTTTGAAGTGGAAAATAGTCCCAGCGGGGCATTTGGACTGTATCGCTGCAATATCGATGGAAGTGATTTAGTTCAGATATCGGATCAGGCTTGTAAAAATATAAATATAACCAGCAGTTATACATATTTTCAATATTTTGCAAATGATTTTGTCTGGTATCGGCTGCCTACACAGGGAGAGGTACAGATAGAGGCATTTGATGTCGTATATGACTAAATAGAGAAAACGGGGAGTAAAGAAAGGATAAGAGGAAAGAACTTATGAGAGAATTACAGGAGATTCGTCCCGAAATTGATGCAGTGGATACTCGGTTAGTAGAGTTGTTTGAAAAAAGAATGGCTCTCTGTAAAGAGGTGGCGGAGTATAAAATTGCAGCTGGGAAAAAAGTATTCGATCGAAAACGGGAGGAAGAAAAGCTTTGTACCCTTTGTGCTATGGCGGAAAGTGAATTTAGCGGACATTGTATAACGGAGCTGTTTTCCCAGATTATGGCGATGAGCCGAAAGATGCAGTATCAGATGCTGGCTGAACAGGGAATTTTAAAAGAACATGGCTTTACCGAAATAGAAGTATTGCCGAAAGACGATATCTGTGTGGTATATCAGGGGGTAGAAGGAGCCTATAGCCATCAGGCAATGCGGCAGTTTTTTGGGGAAGAGGTAAAAAATTTTCATGTATTTTCCTTTCGAGATGCTATGGAAGCGATTCAAAAGGGAAAAGCGGATTATGCCGTACTGCCGATTGAAAATTCTTCGGCAGGGATTGTAAACGATACTTATGACTTATTAGTACAGTATGAAAGCTATATTGTAGCAGAAACATTTGTCAAAGCAGAACACTGTCTGCTTGGAATAAAGGGAGCAGCACTTTCAGATATTAAAACCGTATATTCTCATCCGCAGGGACTGATGCAGTGTTCGAAATATCTAGAAGAACATAAAGACTGGATACAGCGAAGTGATTCTAATACAGCCGCCAGTGCGAAAAAAGTAGTGGAAGACGGGGATATCAGCCAGGCAGCGATTGCCAGTGCACTTGCGGGTGAACTCTATGGGCTTCAGATCTTGGCGGAGAAGATTAATTATAATACTGAGAATACCACTCGCTTTATTATTGTATCTAAGGATAAGATCTATCAAAAAGGGGCAAAAAAGGTAAGTATTTGTTTTGAAGTACCGCATGCCAGCGGGACATTGTATAATATATTATCTCATATTATATTTAATAATTTAAACATGACAAAGATTGAATCGAGACCAATTGAAGGGCGGAATTGGGAATATCGGTTTTTCCTGGATTTGGAGGGAAATTTAGGAGAATTTGCCGTAATCAATGCTCTTTTGGGAATTGCAGAAGAAGCGATAGAATTTAGGATATTAGGGAACTTTTAACAGGAGGGTGAGGCATGGCAGTCAGACGTTTTGCAGTGATTGATGTAGGTTCTTACGAAAGTGAAATGAAGATATTTGAGGTCTCTTCCAAAGGGCTGGTAGAGGTGGATCATATCCGGCAGGTACTCGAACTTGGAAGGGATACTTATCGGACAGGCAGTGTCAGTTTTGAGACAATCGAAGCACTTTGTAATATATTGTATCGTTTTGGAATGATTATGAAAGAATATCGGGTAGAGGATTATCGGGCAAAAGCGACCAGTGCCATTCGGGAAGCGAAGAATTCCCATATGGTATTAGATCGAGTGCGGGTAAAAACGGGATTAGATATCAAAGTATTAAGCAATTCGGAACAGCGGTTTTTATGTTTTAAAGCACTTGCTTCAAAAGCAAATGATTTTCATAAGATGATTCAAAAGCCTACTGCTATTGTAGATGTTACCTCTGGCAGTGTACAGATCTCTTTATATGATAAAGATGTATTGGTGATTACACAAAATATTCGTTTAGGTTCTCTTCGGTTAAGGGAGATGCTGGATCGAAAAGAATTAGACTGGCAGCATATGGGACAGGTAATGGAAGAGTTAATCAACAATGATTTTGAGACATTTCAGAAGATGTTTTTAAAAGAAAAAGAAATTAAGAATATGATTGTTGTAGGGGATTATATTGCGTATTTTACCCGTTTTGCCCATAAAGAAGAAGCAGGAGGGTTTTTAAGCCGGGAAGAATTTATGGAATATTATCGAAAACTGGAAGGGCTTTCCCCTCTGCAGGTGGCAGGAAAGCTGAATATTCCGGTTGAACATGCATCTCTATTAGTTCCAAGTCTTTTAATTTATAAAAAAGCATTAGACTATACCCAGACGGAGGAGATGTGGGCTTCTGGTGTTCGGCTGTGTGATGGAATTGCTGCTTCTTATGCACAGAAACACTGTAATTTGGGCTTTTCTCATGATTTTACAAAAGATATTTTAAATACTTCTTATAATCTGGCAAAACGCTATAAAGGAAATACTGGACATACCGAGCTTTTAGAGATGGGAGTGATGGCAATTTATGATGCCATGAAGAAATATCATGGATTAGGCAAACGGGAGCGGCTGCTTTTGCAGATTGCAACGATTCTGCATGACTGCGGAAAATATATCAGTATGACACAGCCCGGAGAGTGTTCTTATAATATTATTATGGCGACAGAGATTATTGGTTTATCACATAATGAGAGGGAGATTGTAGCAAATGTCGTGCGGTATAATACCAGAGAGTTTGATTATAAATCAGGAACAGATAAAACCATGAGCAACAATATGTATTTGACTGTGGCAAAATTAACGGCAATTTTAAGAATTGCTAATGCAATGGATCGCAGTCACAGACAGAAGTTAAAGAAGATGAAAGTATTTTTAAAGCAGGAAGAGTTGATTATACAGGTAGAAACATTAGAAGATATTTCATTAGAGCTTGCCTTATTTAGTCAGAAGGCAGATTTTTTTGAAGAAGTATACGGAGTGCGTCCGGTATTAAAACGGATCTCTCGATAAAAAGCAGGGGTTGGACAGGAAAAAAGGAGGAATAAAATGGGAAGCGAAGAAAAGATAGATGTCAATCAGCCGGAGTACTATGTCAATCGGGAGTTAAGCTGGCTGGAGTTTAATAATCGGGTATTGGAAGAAGCGAGAGATAAGGAAGTATTATTATTTGAACGGATGAAATTTTTAAGTATTACTGCTTCAAATTTGGATGAGTTTTTTATGGTGCGGGTAGCATCGCTAAAAGATATGGTACATGCAGGATATGAGAAACGGGATATTGCAGGGATGACACCAAAGGAGCAGCTGGCTGCTATCAGTGCAAAGACCCATGAGTTGGTGAATCATCAATATTCAACCTTAAGCCGTTCCATTAAGCCGGCATTAAAAAAAGAAAAGCTAATCTTATTAGACGGGCATGAAGATATGACAGGAAAGCAGGCAGAGTATGCGGATCGCTATTTTATGGATTATGTCTATCCCGTCTTAACGCCAATGGCAGTAGATTCCTCTCGACCATTTCCTTTGATTCGGAATAAATCTTTGAATTTAGGGGCATTGCTGATTAAAAAGGATACCGTAAAAGAACTGATGCAGGAGACAAAAGAAGAAAATGAAAAAAATAAGAAAAATGGAAAAGCGAGCAGTAAATCTTCTGGAAAGACTGAAAAAAAATTGGAGAAAGAATTAGAATTTGCTACCGTACAGATGCCTTCTGGAATACCAAGACTTATTTTGCTTCCGTCAGAAAAAGAAGGAGAAAAACCGGTTATTCTTTTAGAGGAACTGATTGAGCGGAATATCCATAAATTGTTTTTAAATTATGAAGTGATCTGTGCACATCCCTATCGGATTATGCGAAATGCAGATTTAACAATTGAAGAGGACGAAGCAGAGGATTTATTAAAAGAGATTGAAAAGCAGATTAAGAAGCGGCAGTGGGGCGAAGCGATTCGACTAGAAGTAGAGGAGCATATTGACAAGCGGCTGTTAAAAATTCTAAGAAAAGAATTGGATATGAAGGAAGAGGATATCTATTATATCAATGGTCCTTTGGATTTAACTTTTTTAATGAAGCTTTACGGTACAGAAGGCTATGCCCATCTAAGAACAGCAAAATTTGTTCCCCAGCCGATCAAAGAACTCTCTACTGAAGAAGATATCTTTACACAGATTCGAAGAGGAGATATTCTTCTGCACCATCCCTATCAGACATTTGAACCGGTGGTATCCTTTATCCGGCAGGCAGCAAAAGATCCCGATGTATTGGCAATTAAACAGACCTTATATCGGGTAAGCGGCAACTCTCCGATTATTGCATCTTTGGCAGAGGCGGCAGAAAATGGCAAACAAGTTTCGGTATTGGTGGAATTAAAAGCACGTTTTGATGAAGAAAATAATATTATCTGGGCAAAGAAATTAGAAAAAGCAGGATGTCATGTAATCTATGGACTGCTGGGATTAAAAACACACAGTAAAATTACACTGGTGGTACGCAGTGAAGAAGACGGAATTCGGCGGTATGTACATCTGGGAACCGGAAATTATAACGATGCTACGGCAAAATTATATACGGATTTGGGACTGTTTACCTGCAGCCGTGCAATCGGGGAAGATGCTACTGCAGTGTTCAATATGCTTTCCGGGTATTCCGAACCGCTTGGCTGGAATAAATTAAGTCTGGCTCCGCTCTGGCTTAGAGAAAAGTTTTTAAATTTGATCGAACGGGAGAGAAAACATGCCAAAGAGGGAAGAGAAGCTTTTATCGAAGCAAAGATGAATTCTCTATGTGATAAGGAAATTATTGCTGCTTTATATACCGCTGCTCAGGCAGGAGTAAAAATTCGGCTTTTGGTAAGAGGAATCTGCTGTCTGCGTCCAGAAATTCCGGGAGTAAGTGAAACGATTGAAGTCCATTCCATTGTAGGAAATTATTTAGAACATGCGAGAATATTCCGATTCTGCAATAATGGAGAAGAAGAAATCTATTTGGGCAGTGCAGACTGGATGCCTCGAAATTTAGACAGAAGAGTGGAGATTCTTTTTCCGATAGAGGAAGAAAAATTAAAAGAAAAAGTGCGTCATATCCTGCAGGTGCAGTTTGCAGATACGGAGAACAAGCATATTATGAAGATGGATGGAAGCTATGAAGCGATAGATCGCCGGGGAAAAGTAAAGATAGATGCACAGAAGCAGTTTTGCATAGAAGCTCAAAAAGAGATACAGATAGAGGAAAAAAGTGTAGAAAATCGAGTATTTTATCCATTGGAAAATAAACAATAAAGGGGTAGGAATGTATGGCAGATATTAATATTCTGGTTGTAGATGATGAAAAAGAAATTGCAGAATTGGTAGAGTTATATCTGGTAAGTGACGGATATAAAGTGCACAAGGCATATTCCGCTGCAGAGGGATTAGAAATTTTAGAAAAAGTTCCAATCGATCTGGCATTATTGGATATTATGATGCCGGAGATGGACGGATTAGAGATGTGCAAAAAGATCAGAGAACATAACAATATTCCGATTATTATGCTGAGTGCAAAGTCTACGGATTTGGATAAAATATTGGGATTAAGTACCGGTGCGGACGACTATGTAACCAAGCCATTTAATCCGTTGGAGCTGACGGCAAGGGTAAAATCACAGCTTCGCCGCTATACGCAGCTAAATCCAAATAATCAGATGGATAAAGATGAGAATGAGATTCGGATTCATGGTCTGGAGATTAATCGGGAAAACCATCGGGTTGTAGTATATGGAGAAGAAATTAAGCTGACACCGATTGAATTTGATATTTTATATCTGCTGGCATCTAATCCGGGAAAAGTATTTAGTACAGATGAAATTTTTGAAAATGTATGGAATGAAAAAGTTTATGAAGCAAATAATACGGTTATGGTACATATCCGAAGGCTGCGGGGCAAGCTGAAGGAGGATACCAGAGCAAGTAAAATTATTACCACAGTATGGGGAGTTGGATATAAGATTGAACGGTAAAAAAATCAGTCAGAGTGCAATGGAATTAAATAAACGGATTATGATGAAAATGGGGATGAAAAATCTGCGGCTGCGGATTCTCTATTATGGAATTATCAGTGTATTGATTACAGCAGTAACAGTTGGGATCTTATGGCTGAATATTGATTTTATCTGGGAAATCTTGGGATTGACTGATAGGCAGGTGCTGCCGTATCGGGAAGAAATTCGAACACAAAGTATCCAGCTTTTAGTACTTTCCCTGGTTGGAGTGGTAGTATTTTTGGCTTCTTTTTTATTACAGATGGACGCCGTAATTCAATATGTAAATGAGATTACAAAAGGAATTTATCGGATTGCAGACGGGGATTTAGAGACTATAATTGAGCCAAAGGGAGAGGACGAGCTGACCTATATTGCGAACAGTTTAAATGATATGACAGGAAAGCTAAAGGATTTAATGGAAAAAGAGCGGATCGCAGAACGAACGAAAAATGAGCTGATTACCAATGTTGCACATGATTTGCGGACGCCTCTTACTTCCATTATCGGCTATATGGGGTTTTTATCTGCAGATGATAAATTAGAAGAGTCTGTGAGGAAGCGATATATTGAAATTGTCTATCAGAAAGCGAAACGCCTGGAAAAATTAATTGAAGATCTTTTTAGTTTTACGAAATTAAACTATGGAAAAATTGCGATGAAAGTGGAACAGGTGGATTTAGTAATGCTATTGAATCAACTGTTGGATGACTTTTATCCCAGCTTTGAAAATCACAATTTAACCCAAGAATTTCTGACCAATCAGCCTGTCATTTTATTAGAAGGAGATGGCAGTCTGTTGGCAAGATTGTTTGACAATTTAATTAACAATGCGATTAAATATGGGTCGGAAGGAAAAGTGATTCGGGTAGAGATAGAGGAGATACAGGAGCAGGTTGTAGTAAAAGTCATTAATTATGGTTATATTATTCCGCAGAAAGATTTAGAGTTAATCTTTAATAAATTTTATCGGGTAGAGCAGTCTCGTTCCGAGAATACAGGGGGAACCGGATTAGGACTTGCTATTGTAAAAAATATTGTCGATATGCATCATGGCAGAATATCGGTAAAAAGCAGTTTAGACGGAACCGAGTTTGAAGTTGTGCTGAATAAGGTATTTCAGGCAGCAGAATAAGGAAATCAAACAGGAGGAGAGAAGTCTGTGGGAACTCGAAATGAGAAATTAACAGTAAGTTACATACAACTGGTATGCAGCATACTGTTTTGTTTTATTTTTTTATTTTTAGGAAAGCCGGTGTTAAAAGCCGGAGCTGTGGATAAGGAGATTACGGTTTCTGCAGTATTAGGATACGAAGGATACGGAAAATTTGGACGTATTACCCCTGCTTTGATTGAGGTCACTTCTTCTGTTAATTTTGAGGGAGTCGTAAAGCTTGTGGTACCAACAAAAAACGGGGAGAAAAATTATGCCTATGAATATCCGGTTGCGGTAGATGCAGGCAGAAAGGTAACAATTCGTGCAGATTTCCCGCTGACGGCAAATGATACCTTATTTTCCGTTCAGGTAGTCGGACAAGATGGAATCGTCTATGCTTCCTGTGAGTCACGGATTACTACGCCGTCTGGACAATTTACCGAACTCTATGTAGGGGTGGCAAGTACCAGAGAACAGGCTTATCTGTCTTTTCAGGCACAGCAGATAGGAGATGAATTGATCAGTAATTTTCCCTATGTAACAACAAGGGCATTTCGTCTGACCACCGAGGACTTTACGATTTATCCAGAGGGAATGGACAGTTTGGATATGATTGTTTTGGATACAGCATCTTATATTAGATTGTCGCAGGCACAGAAAGCCGCCCTGGAAAATTGGGCAAATGAAGGCGGAATTTTGGTATTGGAGATTGACAAGAATACTCCATGGATGTCCGATTCCGATCAGGCATCTGATCCGGTAGAGCTTCGTCCTATTTTTTGGATTCAGATTAAACCTTTAGAAAAAGGGATTCAGTCCTATATCTGGATTGACTCCGATCAGATCGATATGATGGAATATATGTCAGAAAATACAGGGTTGGCACCTGCTGTATTGGGAAAGCTTTGTCAAGCCGATTTAGTAGCAGATATTGTAAAAAGAGATCACTATTATGAAGGTTCAAAGGGATATAGCTGGGTAAGCGAGATGTTAAAAAGCAGCATTGTAAAACGGATGCCGAATATGGCAGTTTATGTTTTAATTTTAATTGCTTATTTTTTATTGGCAGGACCCATATTATATCTTTATCTAAGAAAACAGGATAAGACCGGATTAACCGGAAGATGGCTGTTTTTATTATCATTTTCTTTTTCCTGTCTGATTTTTTTAATCAGTTATCCGACACGGTTTCGCACGCCGTTTGTACAGTATGTAACGGTCTGTCAGATCCAAAATGGACAGCAGAAGGAAGAGACTCACTTTGCCCTGCGGGCTCCTTTTCATAAAGCCTTTTATATGGGAATTGATAACAGCTATCGGGTTCGACCGATTTTAGATGGAAATTATTATTATTATGAAAATGTAAATACAGAAACAGCATTTACCGAATATCAGGCGGGACTTTTTTTTCATTCCGATTATACGGCGGTTACAGTAGAAAAATCGGCACCGTTTTCGGCAGAATATTTTTCGATTCAAAAGTATAAGCCACAGGAAGAAACAAGCGGATTTTTGGCAAATTTAACGTTTTTAACTGATACGATAACAGGAACGGTAGAGAATCAGTCAGGACGTTCTCTTTCCGATGTAATTTTACTTACCAGAGAGCGGGCAATTTTATTGGGAAATCTAGAGGCAGGAGAGAAGGTAAGAGTAGACGGAAAAGAAAGTATTATTTATACTGGATATGCCGATGGAAAAGAGGCCTATCGGATGCTGAATATTTCGAATAATACTAATAAAATACAGACAGAATCACAACAGAATCTAGAAAAATTAAGGGCATTAAAGTATTATCTAAAGGAGATAAAAATTGATTTAGACAGCGGCATTTTAATTGGATTTGATCTGGAAGCAAAACCGGATTGGCAGGAAAAAACCGAGTATCCCATGCAGGGTGTAACTCTGCTGACAGAAAAAATTCGTTTTAACCGAACTCAGATTCGGCAGGAAGAAGAAATTTTACCGATTGAAGAAGCGGAGTGGATTGGTTCAACGATGGAGGAGGTCAAATTAAACTATGAGGATCTGATTCTGTCACAGGGAGGACCGTCTGTAGTCGATCGATTAAAACCAGGTATGTTAATTACACCAGAAGTACCGGCAGAAGAGCGTTCCGGTGTAATCTATGAATATACAATTACTTCAAAAGAAGATATCCGGCAGGTTTTATTTTTGCAGAACTCAAAACGTCCTTATTATAAGGGAGAGATCTATTTATTTAATCGTATTACGATGCAGAGCTGTAAAGCGGTGATAGGAAAAGCCATTCCAATAAACGATTTGACCAACTGTTTTTATGAACAAAACGGAGTTACCAATCTTGCTGTATTATATCTTCCAGGAGAACCAGGCGAGATGAAGTATCCGCTGCTTCAGTTAGAAAAAGAAATTACGTTAGAATATACCTTTTTAGATGAGGATAAAATTACTGTCAGCAATGAAGCAGATTACGATGGCTGGTTAAATGCTACAGAGAGTACTTCGATCCAGCTTCACTATAATTTGGGCAGTACAGAAGATCTATGGCAGGTTATTTTTGTCGATACCATAGTAGAAGAAGAAAGCAGCCATTATCAGCAGTTTAACGGAAACCGTTATTTCCTTAATACGGAAAACCAGATTTTTGAACGGGTAGAAGAAAAAACCAGAATCTTTAGTAAAGCGGATTTGCAGTCCTATATTGATGTCGATATGGCAGGAAATTATCTGACAGTACAGTATATCTCCGGGACATTGAATTATGGGACAGAGCGGAAGATCTGTCTGCCTCGGATCTGTGTAGTAAAGAAGAAATAAAGAGGGAGAAGAGATGAAAGAACAGCTATTAGAAATTCGGAATTTAACGAAGAATTATGGAAAATTTCGTGCCCTAAACGGTTTTAATATGAAGATTAAAGAGGGAGATTTATTTGGGTTTGTAGGTCCGAACGGAGCTGGGAAGACTACCACCATTAAGATTATTGCCGGACTGCTGAAAGCCGATGCTGGGCAGATCTTTTTAGAGGGAAATGATCTAATCAAAGATACCGCTGTTTTAAAAGAAAATATCGGCTATGTGCCAGACTATTTTGGAGTCTATGACAATCTAAAGACATTGGAATATATGGAGTTTTATGCCTCTACTTATGGGCTGGTCGGAGGAGAGGTGAAAGCTCTTTGTCTGGAATTATTGGAAATTGTCGGCTTGGAGGGAAAGGAAAATCAATATGTAGATGCCCTGTCAAGAGGGATGCAGCAGCGGCTTTGTCTGGCAAGAGCCCTGGTGCACAATCCGAAACTGCTGATTTTGGATGAACCGGCGTCCGGGTTAGATCCTAGCTCTAGAGTCGGTATGAAGAATATTTTGATGGAATTGGCAATGAACGGAAAAACTATTTTAATCAGTTCCCATATTTTGTCGGAACTCTCTGAAATGTGCAGCTCAATTGGAATTATTCAGAAAGGGGAGATGATCTTGCAGGGAAGTATAGAAGAGATTGTCTCTTCTGTCAATACCATGAATCCTCTGATGATTCATGTGTTGGAAGGGCGGGAAGACGCCGTATTGTTTTTGCGAACACATCCTTTAGTAAAAACACTAGCAATTTCTGGAAATGAATTTCAGATTATCTTTGAAGGAGATGCAAAGGAAGAGGCATATCTATTGCAGGAGATGATAGAGAGAAATCTGCAGGTGATTTCTTTTGGAAGAAAAAAAGATAATTTGGAGTCGATTTATATGAAGATTACAAAGGAGGGAGAAGAAAAAAATGTTTCATACCAATCCGGTTTATCAACTGGAAATTAAGACCAGTGCAAGGACAGTAAAGCTGTGTGCTTTGGTTTTAATATTTAATGGACTGCTTGCTCTGATTAGTTTTCTGATTTTAAATGATATGATAGAACAGAGTCAATATTCCGGGACGATGGAATATGAAGGACTGGTCAATATGTATTCGATTATGTCCTATATTGAATTTGGAATGTTTATGCTGGTAATACCCTCTAGTACATCCGGCAGTATTTCAGGAGAAAAAGAGCGGAAGACGTTGGATATTCTGCTTACTGGAAAAATGAGCACCTATTCGATTGTAATTGGAAAGTTAATGGCTTCTTTAAATATGGTGATGTTATTGGCGATATCGAGTCTGCCTGTTTTATCGATTGTATTTCTTTTTGGAGGAATTACAATTATGGATTTGCTGGTGATGCTGATTACGCTGATGATTTCGGGTGTGTTTGTTGGGAGTATCGGGATTTTATTTTCGGTTGTGTGTAAAAAAACAACAACAGCTACGGTGCTGAGTTACAGCAGTATATTGGCTTTGATTGCCGGGACGTATGTTCTGAACTATTTGGTGTATCATCTGACGGGAGCAGGAGAAAGGGCAGATGGGGTACGCAGATGGATTTATAGTTTTTTAATTAATCCGGCGGTGACGTATTCAACGGTAATCTCTGCTCAGGTGGCGAATCAGGATATTTTGGAGCAGTTGTATCTGGAGTTTGCACCTGGGATGATACATGGGAGGGTGATACGAAATTGGATCCCGTTTAGTCTTGTGATACAGTTGGGAATGGCTTTTGGGCTGATTGGAGTGGCGGGGTGGATGCTGAATCCGCTGCATAAGCGGAGTCGGGTATAGGAGGACGCTAGAGTGGAGAAGCGATTCCTTCCCGCTGTTCCGCTCTCCGAAAAGGTAGAACGTCTAATGCTTCTGAATTTAGGTGCATCCCACCGGACGGACCGGGGTGCAATTCGCCCGTGCAGCGGGCTAAACACACCCCTTTTTTTGCCATTCGAGAATGGCAAAAAATCCTAGTGGATCGACAGAAGCATAAGACGTTCTAACTTTCCTCCGAAGTCACAGCGGAAAGGAATCGCTTCTCCACTCTAGCTGTCTTTTCCTGCCGGTAAGTTTTAAGTTGACTCATTGCTCCATAGAGGAT
>CAJUEI010000091.1 GCA_910585255.1 uncultured Lachnospiraceae bacterium | reverse complement strand
ACAAGGAAGTCCCAACCCACCGCTTTCACCTTGGCGGCTTAGAAGCGGGGGACTTCCTTGATGAGGTTAAATAGGGAAAGTAACCTTCTCTACTCGATTGTTGGAAAAAGAAAAGATAAAAAGGAAAGGAAGATTGGAATGAGCGAAAAAACAAAATCCTATCAGATGGATATGTGTGAGGGGGCATTGTTTTCAAAATTAATACGGTTTGCCGTTCCTCTGATGCTGTCGAGTATTCTGCAGCTTTTATTTAATGCAGTGGATATGGTAGTGGTAGGAAGATATGCAGGAAGTCAGTCATTGGCAGCGGTAGGTTCGACTTCTTCACTGATTAATTTATTGACCAATGTATTTATGGGACTTTCTGTTGGGGCAAATGTATTGATTGCACGTTATTATGGGGCAAGACAGGAAAAAGAAGTGAGTGAAACCGTACATACAGCTATTTTACTAAGTTTGATTAGCGGAGTGCTGCTTACTTTTATCGGGGTTGGATTTGCCGGGACACTGCTTAGGCTGATGGGAACACCGGAAAATGTAATTGAACTGTCTGTTCTTTATATTCGGATTTATTTTATCGGTATGCCGGTGCTGCTGCTCTACAATTTTGGAAGTGCTATTTTAAGGGCAATCGGAGATACCAAGCGACCACTGTATTATCTGACACTGGCTGGGGTGTTAAATGCAGGATTGAATTTAATTTTTGTAATTGTATTTCATCTGGATGTGGCAGGAGTAGCGATTGCAACGGTATTGTCACAGGCAGTATCCGCTTTTTTTATTATTCGGGCATTGGCAAATACAGAGGGAGGCTGTCAGTTAAAGCGATCTCTGCTGCGGATTTCTTCAGATAAATTAATTCGAATAGCAAAGATTGGGCTTCCAGCCGGGTTTCAGGGGGCATTATTTTCACTGTCAAATGTATTAATTCAATCTTCCATTAATTCATTTGGAGATATTGCTATGGCGGGAAATACGGCTGCTTCTAATTTAGAGGGGTTTGTCTATATTGCAATGAATTCGTTTCATCAGACGGCACTTAGTTTTACCAGTCAAAATATAGGAGGAGGCAAATATGATCGGGTAAAGAAAACAATGGTGTACTGTCTGTTTTTAGTGGTGGCAGTCGGCGGGATATTGGGATTTGGGGCATATGGAATAAAAGAATTTTTACTGGGAATTTATACTTCAGATGCAGAAGTAATTCAGTATGGAATCTTACGAATGAGGATTATTATGCTGACTTATTTTACCTGCGGAATGATGGATGTAATGGTGGGATGTCTTCGGGGAATGGGATATTCGATTATGCCGATGATAGTGTCCCTGCTGGGGGCGTGCGGGCTTCGGATTCTATGGATTATGACAATTTTTCAAAGTGTTCGGACTTTAGAGTGTCTGTATCTGTCCTATCCGGTATCCTGGATTATTACTGCAGCAGCTCATATGGGATGTTATCTGTGTATTCGAAAGAAAGTGTATTTGGTAAGGAATTGAGAAAAATAGTGTCTTTGCTTTTAGAACAAAGACACTATTTTTATGCACACGGGCATCTAAAGGAACCTTAATAGGAGGGCTATATATTACTTTCATTTGGACCCATAGAATTACCGGGATTTCGTTCAGTAAGCATTTTTGCCAGCATTTTAATGGTTTCAAATTTTGCCTGTTCTCCGGCAGTCAGATTCGAAGCGATTACATTTAAAATAATTTCGGTTTCCTGATCACTAAAAGAAATGCCCATAGATTTTGCCTTAGAAGAGGCATTTAAAAAAAAGGGGATGAGATCTTCTTTGGACTTTATATTTGCTTGACTAGAAAGCTGGGTTAATAAAAGCAGCTTTTGAGGTGCAATATTGCGTTGAATACGAGGATCGCTAATTAAATCAATGATATTCATAAAAATTTCTCCTTTAAAAGATAACAATAGGTGAATAGGGTTAAACTATTTTACAAAAGAAAAAATCAGGTGGAATTAGAGGTAGAAGGGAACAGTTTCATACAAGTTCCTAGTACGTTCTGCTGTTCCGGTGTAAGCATCCCCTTTAAAGTATCCGCTACAGAAACGGTTTCTTTTTTTAAAGTGCTTTTTTCCTGCTGCGGCATAAGTTCTTGGTAGGCGTGGTACATCTGGTAGGCACTTAGGAAATTGCTGATTAGATCGATCATTTCTTTTTCTTTCTCACTGCAGTATTGTTTAATTGCCGTCAGCATATCAGAGGTGGAATGTGGATTTTCTCCAATCGAGCAGCTGTTTAATACATTGGAATTAGAATCACTTACAAGTTTGAGGGTATGTTCAAGTTCTATGTATTTTACATAAACAGAGAAAAATTGCTGTTCCCGAGTGGAAAGATAGGGGATAGCAGCTTTTATAATTTGAAGCTGATTATCACTGACCATATGATCGAATGGTGTAAGTCCCGGAGTTTCCATAAAATCACTCCTTTATTTATGGAATTGCTTTCTTCATAACTATATGATAATAGAAAAGAAAGTATGCGGAGAAGATAGAGTTTAAAAAGAAAAACGCAGATATTTTTTATGCATATACTAACTAATAAAGAAAAGTAATAGAGGAAGCAGTGATATGAAACGTAGATTGTATGTAGATGGAAATACAGTATATGGGATAGATGAAGAATGTTTAATTCAGAAGAGACAGGAAGAAAAATATCGGAATCGGCAGGATTTAGATGCCCTTTGGGCACGGTATCAGGAACAGGGAGAAGAAGAGCAGGAGGTTCAGGAGAGCTGTGATTTAGAAGGGGAATTGTAGTTAGAATGATTATAAATTAGATAGAAGTGAAGTTGTGATCCGGACGTAAGGGGGATAGAGGGATTCTCTGCTGGGGCCGTTTGCACTAAGGCTTCCTCGCAGCGGGCACATAAGGCACGAAAGAACCGTGCCTAAGTGCCGGCGGGAAGCAATACCCCTGCAGAGAATCCCTCTATCCCCCTTACTGTTTATTTTAGACGGAAGAATGAATTTGATTGGAGGGCAAAGAAAAACCCCCAGTAAAGAATACTGGAGGTTTGAAAAGATTAGCAGCACCCGAAGATGCCAGTTCCGCTTCCGCCACAGCAGAAGAGTAAAAGGATAATTAACAGACAGCTGCTGTCACCAAATCCGCATCCGCCGCCACAACCGCCGCTGCATCCGCCGCCACAGCTGATATTGCATCCGCCGCCGCAGAACAGAAGAATCAGAATTAAGAAAAGGCAATTATTATTGCTGCTGCCACCAGTTACACAATCACATCCACAGTTGCTACTTCCACAATTTGTTGCTGCTAAATCACTCATGTTTAAAATCCTCCAAGAAGATGGTTTACAATTATAACATATGAACATTGGCTTGTCATGTTTCCTAAAATTATATCTTTTTGAAAATATTATCTTTTTTGATGTTACAAAGAATAAAAACGGCTATTCCAATTTTTATAAATAAAAAAAGCGGTAAAGCAAAAGCAATAGAATAAGAACAGCTAAAATTATGTTAAGAAGTTTAAAGAAAGAAGTTTAAAATAAGAAGTTTAAGAAAGGAAATTTTATTGAATCCAATATTAGAAGAATTTTATAGGATGGATATTTCAAATAAAAATGAAGGAATAAACAGGTTGGAGGAAAAAGGAATTCTTTGCAGGGGTATTGCTTCCCGCCGGCACTTAGGCACGGTTTTTTCGTGCCTTATGTGTCCGCTGCGAGGAAGCCTTAGTGCAAACGGCCCCAGCAAAGAATTCCTTTTTTCTCCAAGCGTCCGGCAAGCATTGGGTTTTATTTACAAACGATTTATTTTATACTAGGAAAAAACTCCTATTCTATTATTATAAATTTTATGAAATTTGCTGTAAAAGTAACAGCAAAACCTATTTTTTCTCATATAGTATCACTTATTAAGAAAAATTTTTCCTATTATTCAAAAAATCCTTTAAAAAAAAGTAAAATATCTAGTTGAGATTTTTTCATACAGGTTATATAATGAGAAAAGTGTAAAGAACAGGTGTTGTGAAAATGGTATGTTTGGAATACACTATTGAAGTAAGATGACTGCAGTTCATAAATTTTTATAATGGATTGTTTATGGGTTAAGGAGGAAGTCGTATGAAGTTTACAAAAATGCAGGGAATTGGAAACGATTATGTCTATATCAATTGTTTTGAGGAAACTGTAAAAGATCCTTCCAGACTTTCAATTCAAGTCAGTGATCGACATTTTGGAGTGGGAAGTGACGGGCTTATTTTAATTCAGCCGTCAGAAACAGCCGATTGCTGTATGGATATGTACAATGCAGATGGTTCTCGTGCAGAAATGTGCGGAAATGGTCTTCGATGTGTGGCGAAATATGTCTATGATCATAAAATTGTAGAAAAAGAGCAAATGAAAGTAGAAACACTCGGCGGAATAAAAGAGGTTCGCTTAACGATAAAGAATGGCAAGGCTGTTTTAGCAACGATCAATATGGGGCAGCCGGAATTAAGTTCAGATAAGATACCGGTCTGTTTTGCAAAAGAGCGTGTGATTTTGGAACCGATTGTTGTGGAGGGAAAAGAATATCGGATCACTTGTGTGTCTATGGGAAATCCGCATGCGGTAATTGAGACGGAAGATGTGGATCGTTTGGATTTGGAGAGGATTGGACCTGCACTGGAGTATTATGAAAAATTTCCAAAGCGAATCAATGTGGAGTTTATACAGGTGATAGATTCCAATCATCTTAAGATGCGAGTGTGGGAGAGAGGCAGCGGTGAAACATTAGCATGCGGAACGGGAGCTTGTGCTGCAGCAGTTGCGATGGTATTGAATGAAAAAGCGAATAGAACGGTTGATATAGCATTAAAAGGAGGACATCTGACGGTAGAATGGAGATTGGAAGATGGCTGCGTCTATATGACCGGACCAGCAGAAGAAGTATATAATGGGGAACTGAATGATGAAACGTTTAGAGAAGAATAGAAGAATCTTTACGGTAGTTGGAATGTTAGCCGTAACAGTGGTGAGTGCTGGCTGTGGACAGCATGTAAGTTTAGCGGAGAATACAGAGCAGCCTGGAATGGTGATAATACAGCAGAGTATTGTGGATCAGGCTGAAAATATGGGAAAAAATTCGGATGAGGAGGATTCGACAAAGACAGCAGAGGAGGAGACAGCAAGTGAGACAGAGACAGGAGCAGAGGCAGCGAGTGAGGATGTGACAAGTACTATAGTAGAAACAGAACCAGTTACTACAATAGAAATTGAAACCGGTACGCCTCAGATTACGCCGAAAGAGACAGAGACTGTTTATGATGGAGTGCAGGAGGACTCTTTTTTTGAAAATTCGGTTTTTGTAGGGGATTCTGTGATGATGGGATTTCGAAATTATATTTTAAGGCAAGAGGAAGGATTTATGGGAAGTCCAGAGTTTTTGGTGTCCGGGAGTTATTCTCTTCGGATGGCATTGAATCCGGTAAGCAGTTCAACGATTCATCCGGTTTATCAGGGAGAGCAGCGTCTGATTTGGGACTCAATGTCGATGCTGGGAGTGAAAAAGGCGTTTATTGCTTTGGGATTAAATGATATTGGGATGTTGAGTGTGGAGGATACGTATGAGAATTATCAGAAGGTAATTGCTGCTATCTATGAAGCAAATCCAGATATTTCGATCTATGTGATTAGTACAACGAATATTTATAACGGCAGTGAAGTGGGAAATTTAAATAATGAGAATGTTCGGCTTTTAAATCAGAAAATGAAGAACTATTGTGCAGAAAGCAAAGAGGAATTTATCGATATTGCCGATTATTTAATTGATGAGAATGGATATTTAAAGGATGAATACTGCAGTGATAATTATGTGCATCAGACTCCGGCGGCATATGATATCTGGGTTCAGGTGCTGAGGGAATTTGCAAATAGACATCAGGAATCAGATCAGCAGACATCAGAAACGGATTCGGTTCAGTTGGCAGAAGAAGGCAGTCCGATTGCAGATCCGTTAGATCAAGAAGGAAATACAGAGGCAGAAACACAGACAGGATTGGAAACAGAAAAGGTAGAGGAATAAAAAAGGATGAAAATAACACAGACTATAACAAGAGGAAAGAGAAGGCAGAAAACAATAGAACTGCAGATAAAAAAATTAAGAAGAGTGGCTCTTATTTTATTATGTATTGGTTTCTGTACAGCCTGCGGGAATGTAGGAACGAATCAAGCAGAGCCTGTTATGGGAACTACGGCACCTTTACAGAAGGACACAGAAGAAACTGTTAGCCAGACGGAGACAGCCGCTGTGCAAAAAGAGGAGACATCAAAAACCATGCAGGAAATTTATGAAGAAATTATAGAGACAGTGGAACAGCCGGAAATGGTGACGTTAAATGATAATTATATAGCAAATTATTATGGAATTGATCTTTCGCTTTTAGAGGATTATCTTTTTGCAAGTGCAGAGGATGTGATCTATGCAGATATGATTGTGCTAATGAAAGTGAAAGAGGAGTCTTCTGCACAGACCATGAAAGATAGTCTAGATACGATGGTGACACAGAAAAAACTGGAATTGGAAAATTATCTTCCAGAACAGTTTCAGATTGTAGAGAAAAGTGAAGTGGTAGTGACGGGCTCCTATGTATATTTAGTAATTTCTGAAAAGGCAGAAGAAATTCAAGGTGTGATTGCACCGTATTTTAATTAGGAGGGGTTATGGTATTTTCAAGTATTCCGTTTCTCTTCTTTTTTCTCCCGTTATTTTTTCTAATTTATTATTTGGTATCATTTCAAGCGAAAAATTATGTTTTGTTAGTATTTAGTTTAGTATTTTATGCATGGGGAGAACCGATTTATATTTTACTGATGGTATTGTCCTCTGTGATTGATTACAGTATTGGACGGCTGATGGATTATTATGACAGAGTTCCTTGGAAGCGGACTTGTCTGCTGTGTGCTTCGATTGGGGCGAATTTGTCGATTCTTGGATTTTTTAAATATGCAGATTTTTTTATTGGGACGATTAATTCAATTGCACATACGCATATTCCTTTGCTGCATCTGCCGCTTCCGATTGGTATTAGTTTTTTTACTTTTCAGACTATGAGTTATAGTATTGATCTGTATCGGAGGGAAGTAAAGGTAGAGAAGAATTTCTTTACGTTTATGACTTATGTATCGATGTTTCCGCAGTTGATTGCCGGTCCGATTGTTCGGTTTAGTACGGTAAACGGAGAACTGCACTATCGGACAATTGACTTTCGAGGATTTTATCAGGGCAGTTTCCGTTTTCTTCAGGGATTGATTAAGAAAGTACTGCTTGCCAATCAAATGGGGGCTCTTTGGAATACTTTACAAGAGCAGCCATTTGGCGAGATTTCGGTTTTGACATCATGGCTTGGGGCGATTGCTTTTACCTTGCAGCTCTATTTTGATTTTAGTGCCTATAGTGATATGGCGATTGGAATGGGGCAGATGATGGGATTTCACTATCTGGAGAATTTTAATTATCCGCTCTGTGCAAAGTCGGTAACAGAGTTTTGGAGACGCTGGCATATCTCTCTTTCTACTTGGTTTCGGGATTATATCTATATTCCATTAGGCGGAAATCGAAAGGGGATTGCAAGGCAGATTGGAAATATTGCAGTGGTATGGTTTTTAACCGGGATGTGGCATGGAGCTTCTTGGAATTATATTTTATGGGGAGTTTATTATGGGGTGCTGCTGATCTTGGAGAAATTTATATGGGGAAAGGCTTTAAAGAGGTGGCCGGCTGTCCTGCAGCATATCTACACCTTTTTTATTGTAGTGGTTGGATTTACGGTGTTTGTATTTGAAGACTGGGGAAAACTGGGGCGGTATATGCAGCAGATGATTGGACTTGCCGGAAATAAATGGGTTGGTACGGATTTTTTATATTATTTTCGGAATTATGGAGTTTTGTTTTTCTGTTGTATGGTACTCGCAATGCCGGTTTATCCTTGGCTGATAAAGCGGATACAGAAGATGAGACGAAACGGGATTGGAAAATTGCTGAGGGGATGTTTTGCCTTGGGTTATGTGATGCTTTTTATTATAACGGTAGCGTTTTTAGTCAGTGATACGTATAATCCTTTTTTGTATTTTCGGTTTTAGGGGGTATCGATAGTGAAACGAATGGTTTATCAAAAAGTAGTGAGTTGTATTGCAACAGTAATAATATTGGTTGGAATGATTGCTTTTTTTCTGTTTCCTAAGAAAACTTTTTCGGAACAGGAGAATCAGGAGCTGGAACGGTTTCCGAAATTTTCAAAGGAAGCACTATTGGATGGTTCATTTATAGAGGGATTGGAGTCCTATCTTTGCGATCATTTTCCATTGCGGAATTCTTTTTTAAATATAAAAACGCAGTTTGAAAAGGCACTGGGAAAAAAGGAAATTAATGAAGTTTATTTGGCAAAGGATGACTATTGGATTGAAAAATATAAAGAACCTGTCAACAATGAAAAGATTATTCGGGTATTGAATTCTTTTGCAGATTCTTTGGAGACAGCGGAGTGTTATGTGATGCTGGTGCCGACAGCGATTACGATTTATCAGGATAAACTGCCTGCATTTGTAGACGGAAGCCGGCAGGAAGAGAATCGGCAGTATCTGTTGGGACAGATTCAGGCGAAAAAGATAGAGGTAGGAGAGATTTTAAAAGAACATGCTTCACAGTATCCGCTTTACTATCGGCTGGATCATCACTGGACAGGTTATGGAGCTTATTTTGCTTATCGGGCTTTTGCACAGGAATTGGGACTTTCGGTTAGAGAATTAGAGGAGTATAAGATTTCTGAGGTAACAAAGGAGTTTAAGGGGACGATTTATTCTAAGGTCAGTGATTTTTCAGCAGAAGGCGATACCATTACACTGTTTCAGCTTCCCGATCAAAAACTGCAGGTGACTTATACTGATACCAAAGAAGTAACTGATTCCTTGTATCAGTTGGATTATCTGGAGAAAAAAGATAAGTATAGTTTATTCTTAAATAATATTCATCCATTGGTAGAGATTGAGAATTTAGAAGCACAGTCACAGGAGGAGCTTGTGATTGTAAAGGATAGTTATGCCAATTGTTTTGTTCCTTTTTTAACGGAATATTATCGAAAAATCTATGTGGTAGATACGAGATATTATCGTCTGCCTGTCAGTACACTGATCAATGAAAATCCTGCGGTAAAAAATGTATTGATTTTATATAATATGAATACCATTGATACCGATCTTGGGATTGGGGGGATTTATTAATGAAAGAGCTAAAAAAGAAACGGGTTTTATCAACAACACAGACAATCGTATTGAGTTTTTTATTTGCAATTTTAGTGGGGGCGTTGATTTTAATGCTGCCGATTTCTTCCGCCGAAGGAAAAGTTACTCCATTTATAGATGCGGTATTTACAGCAACTACTTCTGTTTGTGTAACAGGACTGGTTGTGGTGGATACATATGCCTATTGGAGTACATTTGGGCAGATTGTAATTTTGATGTTAATTCAGCTTGGCGGGCTGGGGGTGGTGACATTTACCATGACGGTATTAATGATTACAGGAAGACGAATTACGCTAAAAGATCGGCTGCTTTTGGAAGATGCATTTAATATGGATACTATGCAGGGAATTATCCGGTTTTTAAGAACCGTTTTAAAGTATACGATTCTAGTAGAAGGGATAGGGGCACTTCTTTATATGGTTTCTTTTGTGCCGGAGTTTGGGGCAAAGGGAATCTGGTATGCGGTATTTACTTCGATTTCGGCTTTTTGTAATGCAGGAATTGATATTATTGGACCAGATAGTTTAATGCCTTATGTCAATCATATCTGGATTAATTTGGTAACGATGTTTTTAATCATTGCAGGCGGAATAGGATTTATTGTCTGGCGGGATGTGGGACAAGTCCTCTGTCGATTTCGAAATCGGGAGATTCCGTTTAAATGGATTTTTCAGAAGCTGTCTCTTCATTCTAAACTGGCTCTGGTCAGTACGGCTGTGTTTGTCTTAGGAGGGGCGGTATTGTTTTTTGTTTTGGAATATACCAATCCAGAGACGATTGGAAATCTGCGGCTGCATGAAAAGGTTCTGGCGTCTTTATTTCAGTCAGTTACCACCAGAACAGCCGGATTTGCCAGTATTCCTCAGCAGGGACTCCGCAATTCAAGTGTATTAGTCAGTATGGTTTTAATGTTTATCGGGGGTTCACCAGTTGGAACAGCAGGAGGAGTAAAGACCGTGACAATAGCGGTTTTAATGCTTACGGCACTTTCCACTGCAAAGGGAAGCCGTTATGTAACAGCTTTTCGCAGAACCATTCCTTTGATTACCATTCGAAAGGCTTTGGCTGTTACAATGATTAGTTTTATTATGCTTGGAGTAGGAACCATTCTTTTTTCAGTGGTACAGCCTGGAAATTTTTCTGATTTAGCTTTTGAAATTACAAGTGCAATCGGGACAGCCGGTCTGTCAAGAGGGTTTACTTCCTCTTTAAATTTGGCAGGAAAGATTATTATCTGCTGCTATATGTATTTAGGACGAGTAGGGCCGATCTCAATGGCGATTGCATTTAGTTTTCGTGGAAATAAAATAGTCGGTGTATTGCCGGAAGAGCGAGTAACGGTTGGATAGAGAAGAAGATGGGATAAAGGAGGGGTTTTGTTGAAATTAATAGGCGGTAAAAGTGAAAAGAACAGCAAAACGGTGGCTGTATTGGGGTTGGGGAAATTTGGACGGAGTGTAGCGGAAGAGCTTTCTAAAACCGGTGTAGAAGTGGTAGCGGTGGATATGGATGAGGATCGGGTAAGGGAAGTATCCGGCTATGTAACCCATGCCGTACAGGCGGATATCTGTGAAGAGATGGCGATTAAATCACTTGGACTTGGAAATATGGATGTGGTTATTGTATCCATGACTGGAAATTTAGATGCCAGTGTGATGGCCATTTTGATGGCGAAAGAAGAGCAGGCTCCCTATGTAATTGCAAAGTCGCAGGGGGAAGTACAGTCTAAGATCTTTATGAAAGTAGGAGCAGATCGAGTGATTGTGCCGGAGGAGGAAGCAGGAGTGAGGATTGCACGGAATGTTTCTTCTGGGAATTTTGTGGATTTTATTGAACTTTCCGATCGGATTCGGCTGTTGGAGACACCAGTAAAACAGGAATGGATTGGGAAATCATTAAAGGAGTTAAATCTGCGGAAGAATTATAAAGCGAATGTGGTAGCAATTCGAAAGGAAGGGTGGCTGATGACGGATTTAGATCCAGATATGGCCTTGCCTAGTGGGATTACTCTTTTATTGGTAATGGATATGAAATATGTTGAACTGCTTTCTTAGGCTGTCAGAAGAGCCAAAGTTTCTAGAAATGGGAGATATATTTTAAGTAATTCTTTATTGTATAAAAGAATATGGAGAAAAAAGGGCACGAGTATATCGTCTGAGAAAATAGCATTGTAATGAGGTACATCTGAAAAGAAGAAAACTTTTCAGATGTATTTTTATAATCAGGGTTGTTTTGGAGTGGCTGGGATTTGAAAGAAGAGGAATTTGTTTGATTGTTTATGCTTTAACAAAGGATTTTTAGAAATATTTATAAAAATAGTAAAATATCGTGAAATTTCATAATAAATTTTTGATTTTATATAAAAAATATAGAGATTATAACTGTAAACTGATAAAGTGAATGGAATAGATAGAGGATTTTAAAATAGAATATTTGGAAATTGTTGTATAAATTATAGATATTTTTGGAAAGATTTATAGTAGGGAGAGTTCATTAACAGAGAGGAAATGATTGACGGATAGAGGATGTTATGCTATAACTGATTTTGTAGTAAAGCTGTTAAAAAAAGGAATTACAGTTTTGCTGCAAAGGAAAAAGAAGAGAACAGATGTTTTTGGATTTTATGAAAGGGTGAAGTAAAATGAAAGAAAGAAAAATCAAGTTGCCAGAGGTAGCAGATGCAAAACGTTTTGTAACAGAAGCAGCGAAGTGTGACTTTGACATTGATGTATCTTATAATAGAGTTACAATAGATGCAAAGTCGTTGTTAGGAGTGTTAAGCCTGGATTTAACACGAGAGCTGACGGTAAAGTATGGCGGTGAGGATATGCGGTTTGAGAATTTTCTTAGCGTATATGCAACAGCATAATTTTTGTGAAAAAGGAATTGTTTTATGGTGAAGAAAACGCAGAATGAAGGAAAGGCTTTGTTCTGCGTTTTTATTTTTAAAAGATTTTGGGGCGATAGTGGAGGAAGGGGAGGGGGAGGGAGGAGGGGACGCTAGAGTGGGGAAGCAATTTCTTTTGGCTGTTCCGCTCTCCAGAAAGCAAGAAAGTCTAATGCTTCTGGATATAGGTGCATCTATCCGGGCGGATCGGGGTGCAATTCGCCCGTGCAGCGGGCTAAACACACCCCTTTTTTGCCATCAGAAGATGGCAAAAATCCTAGTGAATTGACAGAAGCATAAGACTTTCTAACTTTCTTCCGAAGTCACAGCCAAAAGAAATTGCTTCCCCGCTCTGGCTGTCTTTCTCTGCCGGTAAATCTGTTTTTTGCAAAATCTATGATACAGATCTTACTTTATTTCTCAATATTTAGAATCTTTATTTGTACAAATCCAGATAAATTGTGCCAGTAGGAAGATATCTATTTTAATAGTTTGTATCTTTTAATTGAATATGGTATAATTGTTGCATCTAGATTTGGAGGAAAAATAAATGGAAAGAAAAAACCCAGCTAATTTATTTGTATGTGATTGCATTACAAAAGCATTGTTTAAGTTGATGAAAAAGAAAGAGTATCACAATATAAAGATATCCGAATTGGTAAATACTGCAGGTGTAAGCCGAAATTCATTTTACAGAAATTATCAGTCTACTGAAGAAATTCTGCGTGAATATCTTGTTCTGAAAACTACGGAATGGTGGTCAAATTTTATGAGACATCCCGAGAAATATTCCCATGTTATTTCTGAAATGTTTCAGCATTTTCTTAATATGAAAGAAGAAATTGATCTTATATATCAGGCAGGACTTTCTTATTTATTGATGGAACATATTTTTCACTTTAGTAAAGAGAGCTTAAACGGAGAAATTCAAAATGTGTATAAAACAGCATTTTTGTCTGGTGGACTGTGGGGGTTAATCAATGAATGGGTATTAAGGGGGATGAAAGAAACACCAGATGAAATGGAACAATTTTTTCTAAATCAAACACAGGATCTTAATAATACATAATGAGTAAACCAATAAAGTTTTAGGCGAATCTGTTAATATTTGGAAAAATTGGGAGGAAAGCAAAAAATAAGTAAATTCAGAGAAGAGATAGCCAGAGTAAGGCATAGCAGCGATGTGACTTCGGAAGAAAGTTAGAACCTCTTAAACTTCTGTCGAGAATCTAGGATTTTTTGCCATCTTCTGATGGCAAAAAAAGGGGTGTGTTTAGCCCGCTGTACGGGCGAATTGCACCCCGGTCCGTCCGGTTGGATATACCGAAATTCAGAAGTTTTAGAGGTTCTTACTTTCTAGAGAGCGGAACAGCGTTGCTATGCCTTACTCTGGCGTCCTCCTTGGTCTGTATATTTTAACCTCATCGAGGAAGTCCCCCGCTTCTAAGCCGCCAAGGCGAAAGCGGTGGGTTGGGACTTCCT
>CAJUEI010000090.1 GCA_910585255.1 uncultured Lachnospiraceae bacterium | reverse complement strand
TACCAGAAGAATTATTCACTGCCATTAAAGAAATTGTACCCCCGGAAGAAATGGAAAAAGTCATGTTTGCAGAACAAAAACAGGTCAGAGAAGAGCGAATCCGCTTGTTAAAAGACAACCTGTTGGAAACATTTGCAGAAAAAGAAGAATGGCTTCCTCTGATAGATGAAGCAGTCTATCAATATGAAAAAAAGACTGTTCGAAAGATGATTTTAAAAGATCAAAAACGTCCAGACGGCAGAGAAATCACCCAGATTCGTCCGCTTGCTGCAGAAATAGATATTATTCCAAGAGTACATGGTTCTGCTATGTTTACCAGAGGACAGACCCAGATCTGCAATGTATGTACTTTAGCACCACTTTCTGAAGCACAGAAACTAGACGGGTTAGATGTCAATGAAACCTCCAAACGCTATATGCATCACTACAATTTCCCGTCCTATTCCGTAGGAGAGACAAAAGTCTCCAGAGGTCCGGGACGAAGAGAAATCGGACATGGTGCACTTGCTGAACGGGCTTTAGTACCAGTACTTCCTTCTGAAGAAGAATTCCCATATGCGATTCGTACTGTTTCGGAGACATTTGAATCCAATGGTTCTACTTCTATGGCATCCACCTGTGCTTCTTGTATGTCCCTTATGGCAGCAGGCGTGCCAATCAAAAAAATGGTAGCCGGCATTTCCTGCGGATTGGTAACAGGCGAAACAGATGAAGAATATCTTTTATTAACAGATATTCAGGGGCTAGAAGACTTTTTCGGCGATATGGACTTTAAAGTAACTGGTACAGATGCTGGAATAACCGCAATCCAAATGGACATTAAAATACATGGTCTGACAAGAGAGATTGTAGAGGGAGCGATTGCACGCTGCCGAGAAGCAAGGTTATATATTATGGAGCATTGTATGAAACCTGCGATTGCAGAACCCCGCAAAGAGGTAGGGATATATGCACCGAAAATTATACAGGTTATGATTGATCCGGCTAAAATAGGAGATGTAGTCGGACCAAAGGGAAAAACCATCAATGCGATTATTACAGAAACCGATGTAAAAATTGATATTACAGATGAGGGAGCTGTTTCTGTCTGCGGAACGGATCGGGCGAAGATGGAAAAAGCAGTAGAATATATCCAGATGATTGCTTCGGATTTTGAAGAAGGAAAGTATTATACCGGGAAAGTAATCAGCATTAAGGAATTCGGAGCCTTTTTAGAGTTTGCCCCTGGAAAAGAAGGAATGGTGCATATTTCTAAGATTTCTAAGGAACGGATTGAACATGTGGAAGATGTGCTTACTTTGGGAGATATTGTAAAGGTAGTTTGCCTTGGGAAGGATAAGATGGGGCGAATTAGTTTTAGTATAAAGGATGTTCGGTAGAGAAGGGCAAGATGGTTGCATAGGAAGGTAGTTTCGGGGCGGACGTAGGTATGGAAAGGGAAATTCCCTGCTGGGGCCGTTTGCACTAAGGCTTTCTCGCAGCGGACACATAAGGCACGAAAGTACCGTGCCTAAGTGCCGGCGGAAAGCAATACCCCTGCAGAGAATTCCCTTTCCATACCTACTGTATATACCGACCTGTTGGCAGATAAATCCTGTTTTGATTTTGTATTCTTAATAAACGGTGAATAGATATAGAGTAGAGATATGCTTATGCTATTGATTTGATATTAAAAAAAACGTTTTAAATTAGAAAATAAAAAAACGTTTTAAATTAGAAAAGAATATTAAGGCGAATCGTTTAGTTGAAAATATGGATAAATTTTATACAGCAGAGATGGTGCAAAATGAATAGGAAGGAACAGACAGCTTGTATCGAAGGAGGTTTCTTTGCAGGGGTATTGCTTCCCGCCGGCACTTAGGCACGGTATTTTCGTGCCTTATGTGTCCGCTGCGAGGAAGCCTTAGTGCAAACGGCCCCAGCAAAGAAACCTCCTTCGATACAGGCGTACGGGATAGCTATAAATACAATAGGAATAAATATACAAAAAATAGACAGTAAATTTAACCAAACAGGATTTGTAGATTTTTCCTTTTTTGGCACTTATTTTATAAAAATTTTAGCAGTTTTAAACACTTATAAATCCTGTTAAATTTTATTTTTATGGATTTATTGGTGTTTTTTTCTATATTTTCAAGAAAAAAATGGGTTATTTTATTTGCTTTTATCAAAAGATGTCAACTTATGACTTGCATTAATTTTTATTTTGGATTATAGTTAGATAAAGTACAGTATATCAATGGAAAGAGAGGACGTTCATGGAATTAGCAACATTTAAGGGCGGAATTCATCCGGCAGAGGGAAAAGAGTTATCGAAAGATAAACCCATGCGGGAATTGAAGCCAGGAAAAGAATTAGTTTATCCGGTATCGCAGCATATCGGTGCACCTGCTGTTCCTAATGTAGCAGTAGGGGATTTGGTGCAGGCAGGGCAGAAGATTGCTGAAGCAGGGGGATTTATATCGGCACCGGTAGTCGCTTCGGTATCCGGTAAGGTAAAGAAAATTGAAAATCGGGTTTTGGCAAATGGAAATACGGCACTTTGTATTGTAATAGAAAATGATGAACAATATACAAAGGCACCAGGAGTAGGCGAAAAACGGGATTATCGAAAACTTTCAAAAGAACAGATTCGAGGAATTGTAAAAGAAGCCGGGATTGTCGGACTTGGCGGTGCCGGGTTTCCTACCAATGTAAAACTTACTCCAAAAGATGACAATAAAATTGATTTTGTCATTATCAATGGAGCAGAATGTGAACCTTATCTTACTTCGGATTACCGGATGCTTTTAGAACAGCCGGAGCGGGTAATAGAAGGATTAAAAGTAGAACTGCAGCTTTTTGAACGGGCACAAGGTATTATTGCGATTGAAAATAATAAGCCTGATGCGATTGCAAAGATCGAAAAATTGGTAGCACAGGAATCTAGAATTAAGGTATGTCCGCTGCAGACAAAGTATCCTCAAGGCGGGGAGCGTTTTTTAATTTATGCGGTAACCGGGCGTAAGATTAATTCTTCTATGCTTCCGGCTGATGCAGGCTGTGTCGTCAGCAATGTGGATACAGCAGCAGCCATTCAGATGGCAGTATGTGAATCAACTCCTTTAATGAGAAGAATTATTACGGTAACAGGAAATGCAGTAAAAGACCCTCAGAATTTTATTGTGCCAACCGGAATCTGCTATCAGGAACTTTTGGATGCAGCAGGAGGACTGACTTGTGAGCCGGAAAAAATTATTAACGGCGGCCCGATGATGGGAAAGGCAATGTTTCGGCTGGATGTGCCAGTGACAAAGAATTCTACTGCACTGCTTGCTTTGACAAAGGATGAAGTTTCTGCTATGGAACCAAGTGCCTGCATCCGCTGCGGACGCTGTGTTTCTGTCTGTCCAGGGCATATCGTGCCTCAGATGCTTTATGATGTGGCAGTACACGGAGAAGCGGAGCAGTTTGAAAAGTTAAATGGAATGGAATGTTGTGAATGTGGAAGCTGTACCTTTGTATGCCCTGCCAAAAGAAACTTGACGCAGGCATTTGCACAGATGCGTGCCACTGTAATGGCAAATCGTAAGAAGAAATAGATGGAGGAGACCTTTATGAGTCAGATGTTAAATGTATCTTGTGCACCTCATGTCAGAAGCAAGGATACAACACATAGTATTATGTTTGATGTGGCGATTGCGTTACTTCCGACCACTGCCTTTGGTATTTTTCATTTTGGATATCGGGCTTTGATTATTATGCTGGTGTCAATTGCAGCATGTGTCGGAACGGAATATCTCTATCAGAGGGGAATGAAACAAAAGATTACAATAGAGGACGGCAGTGCATTAGTAACGGGAATGTTACTGGGATTAAATCTTTCTGTGGAAGTGCCTTGGTGGATTCCTTTAATTGGCGGAGTATTTGCTATTTTAGTAGTAAAGCAGCTCTTTGGAGGATTGGGACAGAACTTTATGAATCCGGCACTTGCAGCACGTTGTTTTTTGCTGATCTCTTTTGCCGGAAGAATGACACGGTTTTCCTGTGACGGAGTTTCCGGTGCAACGCCGCTTGCTCTGTTAAAGAATGGAGAATCCGTCAATGTGATGGATATGTTTTTTGGATTTATCGGAGGTACGATTGGGGAAGTTTCTGCACTGGCTGTTTTAATCGGTGCTGCTTATCTGGTGTGGAAAAAAGTGATTAGTCTGCGGATTCCTTTGGTTTATATTGGAACATTTGCTTTGTTTGCAGTAATATTTGGCGGGCATGGCTTGGATCTTTCTTATTTGGGTGCACAGTTATTCGGCGGCGGGCTGATGCTGGGAGCATTTTTTATGGCAACTGATTATGTGACCAGTCCGATTACACCAAACGGACAGATTGTATTTGGGGTAATGCTGGGTATTTTAACTGGAATTTTCCGTATCTTTGGTGCTTCTGCAGAAGGTGTTTCTTATGCGATTATTTTCTGCAATATGCTGGTGCCATTGATTGAGCGTGTCACCTTGCCGGCTGCATTTGGAAAGGAGAAGACAGGAAATGGAAAATAAGAAAAAAGATACAATGATAAAAGATGCTCTGATTCTCTGTACCATTACATTGATTGCAGGACTTTTGCTGGGAGTTATTTATGATATGACAAAAGATCCGATTGCACAGCGGAAAGTGATAGAAAAGCAAAATACATACCGCTCTGTTTATCAGACGGCAGCAGAGTTTGAAGAATCAGCAGAATTGGCAGAAAAAGTATTGGCTTGTTCCAATGATTGGAATACAAACGGAAGCGAGTTTGGTAAGGTGGTTGTCAATGAGGCACTGTATGCAAAGGATGAATCCGGTGCTGTTGTCGGCTATATTGTTTCTGCTACTTCAAGAGAAGGATACGGAGGCGATATTCAAGTAGCAATGGGAATCCGCTTAGACGGACATATTGAAGGGGTTTCCATTTTAGATATGAATGAGACAGTCGGACTTGGTGCAAGGGCAAAGGAACCTGCTTTTTTATCTCAATATATGGATAAAACCGTAGATCGGTTTTTAGTGACAACAACTGGGGCAACAGCAGAGAATGAAATTGATGCAATGACAAGTTCTACGATTACTTCAAAAGCAGTGACCAATGCTGTTAATGCCGCTCTTGCCTTTGCTTCTGATTATGCGGAATAAAAAACATCAAAGTATTAAAGCATCAAAGCATTGAAATATCAAAATATCAAAATATCGTGTAAAGTTAAGATTTTATAAATTAGAAGAAATTAGAAGAATAACATAAAAATATTAGGGAAAGAGGAACAAAATGAATCAATATATCGAACGTATTTATAACGGGATTATAAAAGAAAATCCTACTTTTGTTCTAATGCTTGGTATGTGTCCGACCTTGGCAGTAACCACCTCGGCAATGAATGGGCTTGGAATGGGGCTTTCTACTACAGTTGTGCTGATTTTATCCAATATGATTATTTCTATGCTTCGGAAGGTGATTCCAGATAAGGTAAGAATTCCGGCATTTATTGTAATTGTAGCTTCGTTTGTTACAATGCTGGAATTGATTATGGAAGCCTATATCTATTCACTTTATCAGGCACTTGGAATTTATATTTCTTTAATTGTAGTAAATTGTATTATCTTGGGACGTGCAGAAGCGTATGCCTATAAAAATCCAGTGCTTCTTTCTGCCTGTGACGGAATCGGCATGGGACTGGGATTTACGGTTGGGCTTACTTTTATCGGTGCATTTCGGGAATGGATCGGTTCTGGTACGATCTTTGGTGCAGCTCTTACACCGGCTTCGTATGAACCAGTCAGTATTTTTATTATGGCACCTGGGGCATTTTTTGTACTTGCAGCATTAACTGCACTTCAAAATAAACTAAAATTAAAATCCGCTACCAATCAAAAGGGAACTGAAATTTCCTGCGGCGGAAATTGTGCAGCGTGTTCTGGAAATACCTGCCGGGCAAATCATGAAAAGATTGAGAACCAGAAGGAAAATAGAAAATAAAAAGAAAGGCGGAAAGCAGGATGAAAGAATTACTGATTATTTTAATTAGTGCGGCACTGGTAAATAACGTTGTTCTCAGTCAGTTCTTAGGGCTTTGTCCTTTTTTGGGTGTTTCGAAAAAGGTAGATACTTCTATAGGAATGGGTGCAGCAGTTATCTTTGTTATTACAATTGCTTCGGCTGTTACCAGTGTGATTTATACACAGGTGTTACAGCGGTTTCAATTAGAGTATCTGCAGACGATTGTATTTATTTTGGTGATTGCAGCGTTGGTGCAGTTTGTAGAAATTGTATTAAAGAAGGTAATGCCTGGGCTTTATCAGGCACTTGGCGTTTATCTGCCTTTGATTACAACAAACTGTGCGGTATTGGGAATTGCAATTATTAATGTACAGAAAGAATATGGCATTTTCAAAAGTATTATCAATGGTTTTGGTACGGCAGCAGGTTTTACAATAGCAATTGTAATTCTTGCCGGTATACGAGAGAGAAACGAGCACAACGATGTGCCGAAAGCATTTCAGGGTTCACCGATTCTTTTAATTACAGCCGGACTGATGGCAATGGCTTTTGTTGGATTTTCGGGTGTATTATAAGAGAGGAGGATGGCAGGTATGAATATTATAATTGCTACTGCGGTGGTCGGTATAACGGGATTGATTATCGGACTGGTATTGGGAATTGCCAATAAAAAGTTCGAAGTAGAAGTAGATGAAAGAGAAATTGCTGTGCGTGGATTTCTCCCTGGAAATAACTGTGGTGGCTGTGGTTACGCCGGATGTGATGGACTGGCAGCTGCGATTGTAAAAGGCGAAGCTCCGGTAAACGGATGTCCGGTAGGAGGAGCCTCTGTAGCAGAACAGATCAGTGGTGTTATGGGGATTAGTGCCGGAGACAGTGAAAAACAAGTGGCTTTTGTAAAGTGTGTCGGAACTTGCGATAAAACGGAAAGAAAGTATCATTACTATGGGATTCCAGACTGTAAGGAAGCGGTAATGGCTCCTGGACGCGGAGAGAAAGCATGTGCATTTGGATGCTTAGGATATGGATCTTGTGTAACGGCATGTCAGTTTGATGCGATTCATGTAGTAGATGGGGTAGCCGTAGTCGATAAAGAAAAATGCGTAGCTTGCGGAAAGTGCGTAGCAGCCTGTCCGAAACAGTTAATTGAACTGGTACCTTATTCAGCAAAACATCTGGTACAGTGCTCTTCAAAAGAAAAAGGAAAAGCGGTAAAAGAGGCTTGCTCCGTAGGCTGTATCGGCTGTATGCTTTGTACAAAACAATGTGAAAGCGGTGCCATTACTGTAACACAGAATATCGCTCATATTGATTATGAGAAATGTACGAATTGCGGAAAATGTGCAGAAAAATGTCCAGTTAAGATTATATCTTAAAAAGAGGATGTCTTACATTAGAAAAGACAAGGAATTTGATAAAAAGCCGTTTTTTAGTCAAAGGAAGTCCCCCCGCTGCTTTCTGGCTTAGAAGGGGGACTTCTTTGATAGGGTCAAATCGGATATTCGCAATCCGTTTTGTTACTTGCTCATAACCTATACTGAAATCGAATGGGATATCGGTTCTAAATTTTTTTATACTTAGAATCGGCATCCTATTTTATTTAAAAACCTACTTTGAATCAGATTATTAGTAATAAGGAGAAAAGAATATGCAAAACAAACAATATGGTGAGAAATTGGCGACTGGAGGAATATTAGTGGCTTTAGCTTTTATTTTTAGCTATTTAGAGTCTCTGTTTCCTGTGCTTATCCCTATACCCGGAATAAAACTTGGATTGGCAAATCTGGTTACAGTAATTGCTCTCTATACAATAGGAGAAAAAGCCGCTTTTTTTATTTCTATTCTTCGGATCTTACTGAGCGGTTTTGCATTTAGCGGGATATTTCCTATGATTTATGGGTTATCTGGAGGAATCCTTAGTTTTTTAGGAATGGTTTTTTTAAAGCAAAAAAAATGCTGCAGCCTATATGGCATTAGTATGGCAGGAGGAGCACTGCACAATATCGGACAGATAGGAATAGCAGCCATTGTACTAAAAAGCAGCAGTATTTTTACTTATTTGGGAATTTTGCTGCCCGCAGGTGTTCTGACAGGAGGAGTCATTGGAGTAATTGCTTCTAAGGTTTTGCAAAGTTTAAAAGGGCAGCACAATCAGCAAAAGATAGGGATATTAGACGGAACAATAGGGCTTGGCTTTGTCTTAATAGGAGGACTGGTACTTGGCGGAGTCGAACTTGCAAAGAGAGAGGGAGAGGGTGTTATAGTTTATAAAGATGCATCTTTTTATCAAGAATATCCGCTTTCTCAGGACGGGGTTTATCGGCTCGATTGGGGAAATGGAAACTATACGATATTAACAATACAGAATAAAACAGCCTTTATCAGTGAATCCTCTTGTCCCGATTTACTCTGTGTAAAAGAACGGGCAATCTCTAGAACACAAGAAAGAATCGTTTGTCTGCCTAATCGAGTAGAAGTTTTTATTTCTACTGCAAAAGAAGGGGAAAATGGACTAGATGCAATAGTGGAATAAAAAAAGCTTGCTATTTAAAAAAAATAGGTATAAAGTGGTGAAGAATGATACAGACGAAAGAAGGACAAACGAGATGAAAGATTTAACAGAGGGAAAACCGCTTTATGTATTGTGGAATTTTTCAATACCAATGTTTATCAGTGTAATTTTTCAGCAGCTTTATAATATTGCGGACAGCGTAATTGCTGGAAAATTTGCAGGAGAGGATGCACTGGCAGCAGTAGGAGCTTCCTATCCCATTACGATGATCTTTATGGCGATTGCTATTGGAAGCAATATTGGATGTGCCGTTGTCATTTCTCAGCTATATGGAGCAAAGCAGTATGGAATGATGAAAACCGCCATCTTTACCACTTTAGTTGCTTCAGCAGGTTTATCTATATTGTTAATGGGAGCAGGTTTGATGGGGACACGCAGTTTAATGGAGATGATCCGCACACCAAGCAATATTTTTGAAGAGGGTGCCGTCTATCTTAGAATTTACATTGCTGGATTTTTATTTTTATATCTTTATAATGTAGGAACTGGTATTTTTACTTCTCTTGGAGATTCTAAAACACCGCTTTACTTTTTAATCGGCTCTTCCCTTGGAAATATTGTACTAGATTATCTATTTGTTGCTGTTTTTCAATGGGGCGTACCCGGAGTAGCTTGGGCAACTTTTTTAGCACAGGGAATTGCCTGTGTATTTGCCCTATGGACATTGAATAAAAAAATAAGAAACATTCACGGAGAAGGAACGGTACTGTTTTCATGGAATATGTTAAAAAAAATTGGTGCCATTGCGGTTCCAAGTATTTTACAGCAGAGTTTTGTTTCGATTGGAAATATTTTTATTCAAAGTTTGATTAATGGATTTGGATCTTCTGTAATAGCTGGCTATTCTGCTGCTATTAAATTAAATACATTTGCGATTACCAGTTTTACTACATTGGGAAATGGAATTTCTAGTTTTACGGCACAAAATCTTGGGGCGGGAAAATTAAAACGAATAAAAGAAGGACTGCGTGCGGGAATGGGGATCGGTGTGTTGGCGGCACTGCCTTTTCTGGTTTGTTTTTTTGGATTTGGAGGGCAGATGATGGGGCTTTTTTTAAAGGATGAAAGTGCACAGGCGATGAAAACAGGTGTGGAGTTTTTGCGGATTGTCTCTCCTTTTTATCTGGTAATTTCTATTAAATTAGCGGCTGACGGAGTACTTCGGGGAACCGGACAGATGCGGATGTTTATGTTGTCTACTTTTACAGATTTGATTCTTCGGGTGATTCTCGCTTATCTGTTTGCTTATCTTGGCGGAGTAACGGCAGTATGGCTGTCTTGGCCGATTGGGTGGACAATTGCTATGGTGCTTTCTGGAGGATTTGCTTGGAAAGTAATTCGAGAATATTCTTTTTTATAATAAAATTAAAAAATTTTTAGTTTTAAGATTGACATATTGTAAAAATTAGGTATACTTAAGATAGTTGAAAGGGAGTAGTTATCATTGTACAGTCAACATCCCCCGATTTGTTATCGTGGCTGTACAACTTTCTGAGAGATAGAAAGGGACAAGACTTTTGGCATATTATATGCAAAAGTTTTGTCCCTTTTTGTGGTTGCAGAATAATCGCTGCTTTCATAACACAAAATAGGAATAGTAAATCTGGTAAAAATTCAAAGGAAAAAAGGAGGAAGAAAAAATGGAAGTATTATTGCAGATGGGATTGTTGGTATTGGGATTTGTAATGTTAATTAAAGGGGCTGACTGGTTTGTAGACGGGGTATCTGGAATTGCGGAGAAATTCGGAATTCCGCAGTTAGTAATTGGGCTTACGATTGTAGCGATGGGAACAAGTGCACCGGAGGCGGCAGTTAGTATTACCGCAGCTATGAAGGGAAATGCCGGAATTACAATTGGAAATGTGGTAGGAAGCAATATTATGAATGTATTAGTGATTCTTGGAATTACTTCTGTTATTACAGCAATTGCGGTGCAGAAATCTACGATTCGGATTGAACTGCCTTTTATGATTGGAGTTTCGGCTGTACTTTTGGTCTGCGGAATGAGCGGAGGTATGATTACCCGTGTGGAAGGGGTTTTGCTTTGGGGATTTTTTCTTGTCTATCTTGGATATTTGTTTCAGGCTGCAAAGCAGGGAATGGCAGAGCAGGAGTCAGAAGAAGAAAAACAGGAGCGGATGGGGAAGCTGCTTCTTACCGGTTTGATTGGAATGGTGCTGATTATTGTGGGGAGTGATGTGACAGTGGATGCGGCTAATCGGCTTGCAGCTATTTTTGGAATGAGTGAGCGGTTAATTGGGCTTACGATTGTGGCTTTTGGAACTTCACTTCCAGAATTGGTTACTTCGGTGATTGCGGCACGGAAGGGAAAGGCAGATATTGCAGTTGGAAATATTGTGGGGAGCAATATTTTTAATATTTTATTTGTAGTCGGGACTACGGCTTTGATTGTACCAGTGCCGTTTGCTTTGGAATTTTTGGTGGATGGCGTTGTTGCTATATTGGCTGGGATTTTGCTTTGGGTGTGTGTATTTCGAAAAATGCGGCTGGAGCGGTTTGGAGGAGTAGTGATGTTAGTTGGATATTTGGTTTATTTTGGGTATTTGCTGGTGAAATAGGGGACATGTTGAAAGGGAGGGGAGCGGAGAGGAAGTTTTATGTTTTATGGCTGGAATAAAGAGTGGGGTGTGTCAAGACGGACGCTAGAGTTGGGAAGCAATATCTTTCTGTTGTTCCGCTCTACGGAAAGTAAGAAAATCTAAGGCTTCTGCATTTACCTGTATCCAACCGGACGGACCGGGGTGCAATTCGCCCGTACAACGGGCTAAACACACCCCTTTTTTTGCCATTCGAGAATGGCAAAAAATCCTAGAGATCGACAGAAGCCTAAGATTTTCTAACTTTCCTCCGAAGTCACAACAGAAAGATATTGCTTCCCAACTCTGGCTGTTTTCTGCTGCTTGTAATATTTTGTATCTTGCCTGTTCCTCCTGTGCTTTTTGCTGGCAGGGGCAGAGGCAGTGGGGCATAAAATAGTTGAAACCGCCGAACCTCGGCACAATGGTCTGGCGGCTTAGAAGCGGGGACTTCCTTGATGAGGTTATGAGCAAGTAGCGAAGCGGATTGCGAATATCCGATTTGACTTTCGTATCTTTCCGTATTCGCAATCTTGTTTTATTTCCGTAAACAGGGCAATGTACCCATTCAAATCATTCTATACCAATATCCCTCTAATTTTCTAAACTTTTAAAAAAGTTTACGGCAAGTAAACCTATCATGCAGACAAATATTCCCGTTGGGAGTAATACAAGAAAAACGGCATTGCTAAATTTATCAAACAATATTCCGTAAACCATTTGCCCTAACGGTTGGGCACACATAGAAATAGTAGCGATATATGCCATCACTTTTCCCGTTAAATGGTTAGGGGTTCTTTGCTGTATCATAGAGAGAGCAAAAATAGAAAAAATGCAAGCGGCAATCTGCATACCACAAAACGAAATAATATTGACAATGTATCGTGTAATTGCTGTTGTTGGAAGAAGAAAAATAATGCCCGCCGGAAAAAGAAATACTCCAAGAACAACAACTACGATTGATAGTTTTCCGGGTTTCATTTTCTCTGTTAATAGTCCGGCTGCAATGCTCCCAATGATTGCAGCTAATCCCAACGCACTTTCTACAAAACCATAATATTCAGCATTTAAGCTCAGTACATTCCGCACAATATAAGGCAGACTTACTATAGCTGTTCCCATTACAAAAAAACTAACCGATGTGCTTAAAAGCAACATTTTTAAAATACAGGACTGTTCTTTGCCTATAAATCGCATACTTGTTAGAAAATCACTTTTGATAATGGATAAAAGACCTTTACTGTTATCTATTGGTATGTATTCCAGCTTAATAAAACATTCAAATACCGCCGTAACAAAAAAGCATAAAACTCCTGCATACAGATATGAATTTGCGTTATTTGATACAATCGTCTTGCACAGAAAATCAGAAAAAGGGCAGAAATAAAGGCTTTCGGTACAGTCAAGTGTACAGATGCCTTTATTCGATTTTAGAGGATGTGTGAAATATCAAAGTTGGCAAAGAATAGTTGCACCCTTCCGATTTCGCTTTGTACCCTCTATTGAGAGGCAAAATCAAAAAGTATAAATTGGCATAAAAAAGAAATCCTGTTGGTTCTGAAAAATAGAATCAACGGGATTTTACATTGTTTTCATAAGGTCGAGCAGAAGTCTTTTCTGTTCATCGGTCAGCGGATTCCATCTGGAAAACAGGATGCGCTGCTCATCGGTCATTTGCATCGGTTCATCCCCTTCAGCAAAAAACTGCACCAAGGTTATGCCAAATGCCCTGCAGACCGATTCCAGAGTAGGAAGCGTTGGCGCATTATTTCTGTTGAACATATTTGTAACCGTGGAGTGGGAGAGGTTTGCCTCTTTTGCCAAGCGGTAATCTGTCCAGCCCCTTTCCTCCATCAATTCCTTAATGCGTTTCTGCGCATCCATTTCTATCACCTGCCAATCTGTAACTATTATAATTCCCAAAAGGGTGCTATAATAGTCACGATTGGTAGATAGGAAATCCCCCAAAAAGGACATACCGAATTATAGTTTGGTAGCCATTTGGGGAAGATATTCATATCTGAGGAGGCAGAAAGTTATGGAAGAACATATTTTTGAGCGTTTTGCCCGTGAACGTGGGATTACAGTTGAAGAAATGAGGGCGATTATTTCGGCACGGATAGAGCGGGGCTGGAATGACCCCGACCCGGAGAAACGGATGCAATGGAGAAAAATCCCATGTATCGGGGAAATTCCGACACCGGATGAGTGGCTGAAATATGCTGTAGAAAGATTGAAAGGGGAAGGGAGGGAAGATTTATTGCGTTGGTATCCAAATCTTTAATGCGTCTTTAATTCTGTTGCTTCAAATGATACTTTCGGCATGGCCGCCGGAGCGTTTTCTTCTGCCGTGGCTTCCTGCTCTGCTGCGGCTTTCGCTGCCGCTTTGGCCACGACCTTCTTGGCCCGTGTCATTTTTGTTCTCGGCTCCGGGAATACCTCCGGCAGTACGCCCTGCGCATAGCTGATTTCAAAAG
>CAJUEI010000089.1 GCA_910585255.1 uncultured Lachnospiraceae bacterium | reverse complement strand
CTGTCTACACTCTCCAATACCGTCCCAATCCCCATAATTTCTGGTATCGTTTCCTAACAAAGTATTCATATCGGATTCTCCGTTAATCACATCCAGCATAGGCATAGAAATTGCCAGCTGAGAAGCTCCCGGCTTTCCTCTTGCCATATTAAGAGAAAGTCCCTTTGCCTCTTCTGTCTTAAACTGTTCTTCTAAACTTGCTTTCAATGATAATAATTCTTCCCGACTCCTGTCTACATATGCTTTCATATGTACCCTTCCTTCCTATCTGATTTTTATTCTTTTCTGTCTGCTCCTTATTATACTCTTATCGATTACATTTTATATACTGCAGCCAATCTTTTTACATAACCGTATTCTATCCTCTCGCCTGCTGTCACCTTTTATCTTGCTGTCAGATCTAACGGGCAAATCGGCACTATCAGAAATTTTACTTTATTTTTATTAATATTTCAAGTGAAAAATCACAAATCACTCCAATTTATTTTTCTTCTATACCATTATGCCTAAAATCACTCTGCCATTCTGTAGAATATAATCCACGGTTCTTTTTTCAAATAGTCTCCCGCTTGCTGTCCGCAATCCTAACTGATTTAAAAACTGTGTCAAATTTGCTATACTCATTCCCTCTTCCACATATTTATAAAAAATTAGCCGCACCACTGCAGCCTGTTCTTCTACCACAACCGGCACGGCTTTGGGATAAGGAATCCTATAGCCAAACGGCGGCTTTGCCTGAAAATTTCCACGCATGGCATTTTCACTCATTCCCCGAAATACCTCCCCTGATAACCGAATCGAATAATACTCATCCATCCACTCAATAATCCGTTCTATCAATGTTCCAAATGGTCCTTCTATCAGTGGTTCCGACACACTTACCACCTCTACTCCGTCCTTTTTTAACATAGACTTATAGACAATTGACTCCTCCTGATTTCTGGCAAATCTTGAAAATTTCCAAACCAGAATAAAATCAAACGGGTGCTCCTGCGATCTCGCTAAGGCAATCATCCGCAAAAACTCTGGTCGCTTCTCTGCCTTTTTTCCTGAAATACCGCCTTCTTCTAAAAATACTCCCGTCTCTGGTATTATGATATGATTTCTATCAGCATATTCAAAAATCAATCGCTTCTGTGCATCAGGAGATAATTCCTCTTGTTTCTCTGTTGACACTCTAATATAAACGGCCGCCGTAAGAGGCGATTTTTTATCAAATTCCAATCTATCCAATCCTCCTGTCTGCTTCTCTAAATCCAATCACAAGCATAGAAAAAAGAAAACTTACATAAAATGAAAAAAAAGAAAGGAACAAACCCTTTGCAGCTCAACTATGAAAATATCTATCTTATAAATGGAGAAAAAATAAAAAGTACCACTCTCAGTCAAGAAAAAAAACTAGAATTAACCAAAGAATTAGAATCAAAACTTATGCAGTCCCTTGAATGTTATCCCGTTTCAAACAAAGAATCCTCTTCTTTCTTTTTATAGGTATTCGAATTCGGTCATCCATTCTGGACACTTGCTTCTCTGCCCGTCACAATACTGTGTCAAAATTGGCTGCTTTACATCTGGACGTGATAAATACTGATCAAAGATTTCATCTACTACCTCGGAAATACTGTCAAATAAATTCCGCTCTGGAATCCACTTATGGTCAAATGCAGTAGAAGAAGTAATGGTAAAATCTAACAATTTATTCCGATACCATTCGGTATACACCCGATTCATTGTAAATGACATAATCGCCAATACATTGGCAACAATTGTTGACTTTGGCCAAGTGGCATAAATCTCCGAGGAAGCCACATTTTTAATATATTCTTTATAAGGCACATAATAATTTTGTGCGGTTGTATCGGTAGGCACTCCATTGTGCACAACCACAGTTTCTGGAATGACTACCCGGCTTAACACAATCTCTCCGGGCTCTCCAACCGGTTTAATCTCCGCTTCGGCAATCTTAGGAGGATAATCCCCATACAGAGTATGTGCCGGAATTACAATATTCTGTCCTCTGCCCTGAGCCGTAATCGGATTTAACCGAATCGGCTGTACAGAAGTCGTATCCTGTAAAAGTTCTGTTCCTGACACATCAAACGGTTCATATCCTTCCGCTAAAACCTGAACCGTATACTCCGAATAAGGCTGCTCTATCCCCGGACTTAGACTTAATTCTATCGGAGGAGTCGGAAGAGAAACGACTTCTGTCTGTCCTGAAGAATTTGACGTCAGCCGCTCAATCACCCTATCCGGCTCTCCTGTATAAGATATCGTAACAGTTGCCCCTTCAACTGGTCGATTTAATGCCGTAACAGAAACCTGCAGATTTCCTCTTGCACTTCCCTCCTGTAATGCTCTTAAAGTAGGTCGCATAACAATAAAACCTCAATTATGATTTGCTACAATTATATGCTAAAATCTCAAAACAAATAACATACAATTCTCTCTGTCCTATTTCCCCCAATTCTCCAGCTCTTTCCGAAGCACAGAAAGCAGCTCCTGTTCTGGAACTTTGCGGATAATTTCTCCTTTCTTAATCAGAAGTCCCTCGCTGTTTCCTCCGGCAATTCCCAAATCTGCTTCCCTTGCCTCTCCAGGACCGTTGACCGCACATCCCATTACAGCCACCTTAATATCTAAATCAAACTCTTCTGCCATAGTTTCCACCTGATTGGCAAGCCCAATTAAATCAATTCGTGTTCTGCCACAGGTAGGACAAGAGACCACTTCGATTCCCCCTTTCCGCAGTCCAAGTGTACGAAGAATCAATTTTGCCGATCGAATCTCTTCCACCGGATCGCCGCTTAACGATACCCGAATTGTATCCCCAATTCCTTGTCCAAGAATCAATCCAAGTCCCACTGCTGATTTGATATTCCCGGAATAAACCGTTCCTGCCTCAGTAATCCCTACATGAAGCGGATAGCATGTCTGCTGGGCTACCAGCCGATAGGCTTCTGCACACATTAAAACATCTGACGACTTAATACTGATAACCAGATTTTGATAACCCAAATCCTCTATTAAGTGTACTTTATCCAATGCACTTTCTACCAATCCTTCCGCTGTCACTCCATGATACTTTTCTATAAGAGACTTTTCTAAAGAACCGCTGTTTACTCCAATTCGAATCGGAATCTCTCGCTCCTTTGCCACACTTACCACTGCTTTTACCTTTTCTAAATCCCCAATATTTCCCGGATTAATCCGAATCTTATCCGCCCCGCACTCCATAGCGGCAATTGCCATCTTATAGTCAAAATGGATATCTGCAACTAACGGAATCCGAATCTGCTTTTTGATTTCCCTCAATGCCTCTGCTGCTTCCTGTGTAGGAACCGTACAGCGGATCATTTCACATCCCACTGCTTCTAACCGATGAATCTGTGCTATAGTCGCTTTTATATCCTCTGTTCTGGTATTGGTCATAGACTGAATTAAAATCGGATTTCCTCCTCCAATCACTCTGTCTCCGATTCGAATTACCTTTGTATTCTGATGCATTATAATCGCCCTCTCTTAAAAAATATTTTCCCAACAGATAAGGGAAGGTCTATTTTAAGAACCTTCCCTTTTATATCAAAGGAAATTCAGAATCCACTCCGCTACTTCCTTGATAGGGTCAAATCGGATATTCGCAATCCGCTTCGCTACTTGCTCCTAACCTTATCAAGGAAGTCCCAACCCACCGCTTTCGCCTTGGCGGCTTAGAAGCGGGGGACTTCCTTGATGAAGTTAAACTATGTGATCTAAATTATATAACAAATTTCTTTTATTTGCAAGTAAAAAACTACCGCAAATCCTCCGCTTCCACGTACTTATGAGGACTTGTACTCCATCCGTCCTGATATAAAATGGTCATATATAAAGTATCTTTCCCATTAGAAACCTTTACATAACAAACCTCGTCCTGAAACTGATCCGTTATCTCTATTTCCTGATCGTAATAGTATACCCAAATCGTACCATCTTCTTTATATTTTACTGTGGGATAATTTAACTCTTCCAATAGTTCCTGTTCTGTCAGCGGACGTTCCTTTCCATCCTCTTCTATAGCAACTCCACCGCCTCTCCATCCCTCTGTGGTACCGTCTTCTACTGGATAGGACAGATAATAACTGCCGTCTGCATGATACTCAAATGTAACATCCGTCTGATCTCCTTCAATCCAAAGCTGAATGGTTCTCTGAATCCCTCCAATATCTGCTGCATATACCATCCCGCTTGTACCTGCCATCAATAGACCAATCATAATTACTGCCGCAGCAGCAGTCCGAAATTTTTTCTTTTTCATAATCGCCATTCTTTCTACCTCCATAGTTATCTCACTTGGGGAATGTAGCACTGAAAACGCCTGTTTATATTTTTCTTTATTTGTCATTTTCCCATTCCTCCTGCAGCTTTTCTTTTAACAGCGAGCGTCCACGTGACAGCCTCACTTTCACATTACTTTCCGACAATTTTAAAATATCCGATATTTCATGTACCGTGTAATCCTCATAATAAAACAGATGAATCACTGTTCGATATTTTTCTGGAAGATTCATAACGGTTTCAAACAATTCCTCGGATTCTGGAGTTATAAATTCCAATGTCTCCATATAGTCTTCTAAAGCCCTCTTATTTTTCCTCCAAAATGCACGATTTATATTTTTTGCCTTATTAATTGCTACCCGAATCAGCCATGCACGTATATGCTGCTCATCTTCAAATTCTTTTTTTAGAGAATAATACTGAAGAAACGTATCCTGCACCACATCCTTTGCATCTTCCATATCTTTACAGATCTGAAAGGCAAGGATAAAAAGGTTGTTTTGATATCTTTCAAATAGTTCCTCTACTGATTGTCTCATGCATGAGCACTCCTCCTTTTTTTGTTATTTGAAAGCCTTTCACTAATAATACAATTCAGATAACAAAAAGGTTACAAAAATTTTTATCTAAGTCAAAGAAAATTTGGAATCCGCTCACTTCCTTGATAAGTTAAAAGAAAGACCGAAAATCCATTTTTTGATTCTCGGTCTTTTCTTCTTATCTGTCAAAGGAAATTCGAAATCCGCTTCGCTGCTTGCTCATAACCTCATCAAGGAAGTCCCAATCCACCGCTTTCGCCTTAGGGGCTTAGAAGCGGGGGACTTCCTTGATGAGGTTAAAATATCTTTCTAAAATCATTAAACATTACAACTGCCATAAGTGCCATTAAAAGCACCAGACCAACCAGATGCACCATTCCCTCTTTCTCCCGATCAATCGCTTTCCCCCGCACAGCCTCAATTATTAAAAACACCAGCCTTCCTCCGTCCAATCCGGGAATCGGAAGTAGATTCATCACGCCAAGGTTTGCACTCAGCATAATTGCAAAATTAATTACATTTAATAACACACTGATTAAATTTGTTTTAAAATCGACCTCTTCACTGGTGCTTTCCTCTACCACCTCGTTGACCATAGTTACAATTCCAACCGGTCCTGACAGATCGTTGACCGTAACCTTCCCTCTAAAAAGCATCCCCAAACTCTCTATTACCGTAGCAATCTGATATCTTACCTCATAAAAGCTGTATTTTAATGTTTCAATAGGAGATGTCCGTGTCCGCAGAGACGAAACGTAAACTCCCATATAATAATTTTGTCCATCCTCACTTAACTTTGGTACAATAGTAGAAGTAAACATCTCTCCATCCCGCTCTACTGTAACAGTCAGAGGTTCCCCGGCATGTATCACCAGATACAGCATCACTTCCCGATAGAGTGTAATCTTCTTCTGATTAATCTGCCGAATCACATCTCCTTCCATAAATCCGGCTTCCTGTGCTGGATAGCCGTCCATCACTCCTACAATCTGAGGCTTATCAAAACCAACCGTTCCAATTACCACAATGGCAAGTACAAAAGCCAAAATAAAATTAAAAACAGGTCCCGCCAATACAACCGATATTCTTGCCCATACAGATTTATTATTAAATGCATTGATATCGTCACTTGCCTCATCTTCTCCCGCCATCATACAAGAACCGCCTAACGGCAAGATTTTAATACAATATACGGTCTCTCCTTTTTGAAAAGAAGCAATTTTTGGTCCCATCCCGATTGCAAACTCATTGACACGAATTCCATTTTTCTTTGCTAAAAGAAAATGTCCTAATTCATGAAAAAATACTAAAAATCCAAACATTAGCAATGCCACTATAATTGACATCATTTACCACCTGCTTTCTATCCATTCATACGTTTCCTGCTCTGTTTCTAAAATCTGTTCTACACTTGGACAATCCCGATAAGAAATCGCCTGCATAGAAGCCTCTATAATCTCCGGGATTTCCAGGAAACGAATCGAACCCTCTAAAAACCGGCGAACTGCCAGTTCATTTGCCGCATTTAATACCGTAGGAATATTGCCTCCCCTCTCCAATGCCTGATAAGCCAATGCAAGCCCACGGAAATTAGTCAAATCCGGTGCTTCAAATGTAATCTTCCCTAATTCGGCAAAATCCAGTCTTTTTCCCTCTAAATGCCGCCTCTGCGGATAATATAAGGCATACTGAATCGGAAGCTTCATATCAGGGGTACCAAGCTGTGCAAGAATCCCTCCGTCCAAAAACTCTACCATAGAATGGATCACACTTTGAGGCTGTACCACTACCTCAATCTGCCCTGCATCCACTCCAAAAAGCCACTTTGCTTCTATCACTTCCAGCCCCTTATTTACCATAGTTGCCGAATCAATCGTAATTTTCTTCCCCATCGTCCAGTTCGGATGTTTTAAGGCATCCTCCGGGCGTATTTTCTCCATTTCTTCTCTTGTCCATCCTCGAAAAGGTCCGCCGGAAGCCGTCAGAAGTATCCGACTAATCTCCTTTTTATTTTCCCCCTGCAATACCTGAAAAACCGCACTGTGCTCACTGTCCACTGGAAGAATGGAAACCTGTTTCTTCTGTGCTAACGGCATAATCAGATGTCCCGCCGTTACCAATGTCTCCTTATTAGCAAGTGCAATTTTCTTCCCCTCTTCTATCGCTGCAATCGTTGGACGAATCCCAATCATTCCCACTACAGCAGTTACAACAAGTTCTGTCTGCGGCACAACAGCAGTCTGAATCAGTCCTTCCATTCCGCTTACCACCTGTACTGACAAATCCTTTATCTTTCCACGCAGCTTAGCTGCCTGTTCCTCCTGCCAGACACAGACTAACTTTGGCTGAAATTCCCGAATCTGCTTCTCTAAAAGAACAATATTAGATCCAGCTGCCAAAGCAGCTACCTGAATATCCTGGTTTGCCCGAACCACCTCTAATGTCTGTGTTCCAATCGATCCGGTCGATCCTAAAATTGCTATTTTCCTCATCCTACTGCCTCCCCAAATAAATACACAGGTAATAAATAGCCGGTGCAACAAATATTACACTGTCAAACCGATCCAATATCCCTCCATGTCCCGGAATCAATGTTCCATAGTCCTTAATCTCTTTATTCCTTTTAATCGCTGAAGCACACAGATCTCCAATCTGAGAGACCACCGCTCCCAATGCTCCCACAATTCCGCAGCTTAATGCCGGATTCTCAAATACATTTCTTAATGACTCCTGAAACAACACTCCAAACAGTACACTAAAAAGAAACGATCCGAATACCCCTCCGACACCTCCCTCCACCGACTTATTCGGACTAAGAATCGGTGCCAGTTTTCGACTTCCCATTGTCACTCCGGTCAGATAGGCACAGGTATCACAGATCCAAGAACTTAAAAATACCAGCCATACCAAAATCACGCCGCCGCTTAAAATGCGGATCTGATAGACATAAGACAGCATAACTGCCACATAGAACACTCCAAAAAATGCAGCCATTACTTGTTCTGCATGAAATTTTGGAAATGTCAGCACATAAACTGCCATTAAAAGCATAATCAGCAGTATCACCAGCATAGGAAAATATTCCTGCAATATTCCCTGCCTGCTCTGCTCCATCCACAAAAGCCCATAATACCCTGCCGCAATCAAATAACTTCCAAAACCCAGCCAAGTCTTATGTATCCTATATACACGCAGTAATTCCATAAGACCAATAAAGGAAATCACCGTAATTACAGCAAATGTAATCGTTCCTCCTGCAAGCAGTGTTATCAGTGCTGCAGCCGCTAGAAATACAGCACTGATACTTCTGGTCAGAAAAGATTTGGTCAATAATTTTTTTAACATAATGTTCTTCCTTTTATTTTTCTATTCTGTTTTTTATTATAGATCATCCTTCGGCATTTTATCCGAGTCTCTCTATTTCTCCCTTTTTCTCTATGAATGAATTCCGCCAAACCGTCTGTCTCTAGCAGTATATTGCCGGACAGCCTCCTTTAATGCATTTTTATCAAAATCCGGCCAGAGAATCTCTGGAAAATAAAATTCAGAATATGCACACTGCCACAGCAGATAATTCGATAATCTCTGCTCTCCGCTGGTACGAATCAACAGATCGGGATCGGGAATTTCTCTGGTATCTAAATAAGAAGAGAATATCGTTTCATCCAATTCCTCCAAAGCAAGCCTTCCGTCCTGACAATCCTTTACTACCTCCCGCACAGCACGCAGAATCTCATCCCGGCTGCCATAATTTAATGCTATCTGAAAATTTAATCCTGTATTCGGTGCAGATACTCTCTCCAATTCCCGAATACTCTCCTGTATATCCCAATCCAACCGGCTAATATCTCCAATCACACGAATCCGCATATTATTTTCTTTTGCCTTTTTGATACTGTCCGCCAGATAATTTCTTAATATTTTCATTAAAGTAGTAATCTCATCTTCCGATCTTGTCCAGTTTTCCGTAGAAAATGCATAAATTGTAAGATATTTTACTCCTATCTCCGCTGCTGTACGGCAAATCTCTTCAATTCGCTTTGCCCCTTGCTGGTGTCCAAACGAACGGGGCATCTTTCTTTTCTTTGCCCATCTTCCATTTCCATCCATAATAATAGCAATATGAACTGGTATCTTCCACCCATCTTCTAACTCCATATGCGTCTACCTCTCATCTTGTCATAATCGAGTAGGGAAGGTTACTTCCTCTACTCGCCGTGCCGAGCGTCTGTCAGCTCTGCTGACATTGTTCCTTAGGACGCCCGTGTACATAAAAACAAAGGACCTGCAAAAACAGGTCCCCCACTTTCCTTTTCCTACACCGTCAAAATCTCCTTTGACTTCTCTTCCACTGCTTTATCTACTAAATCTATATATTTATCCGTTACTTTTTGAATCTTCTCTTCTAATTGCTTTTGTTCATCCTCAGAAATTTCACTGGCTTTTCCTGCCTTTTTAAACGTTTCATTTGCATCCCGGCGGATATTCCGTACCGCAACCTTTGCCCCTTCTCCTTTTTTCTTTACATCCTTTACCAGCTCTTTTCTTCTGTCCTCTGTCAGTTCAGGAAATACCAGGCGAATTGCCTTTCCATCATTATTCGGCGTAATCCCCAAATCCGATGCCAAAATTGCTTTTTCAATCTCTTTAATTAAACTGCTCTCCCATGGCTGAATTAAAATCATTCTTGCCTCTGGTACAGAAACATTTGCCACCTGCTGAAGCGGTGTTGCCGCTCCATAATAATTTACTCTAAGCTTATCCAACAGATGTGGATTTGCACGCCCTGCACGAATTGATGCATATTCATTCTTAAGATTTTCTAATGATTTCTCCATTCTTACTTCATATTCTTGAATGTCCATTCTTCTTCCTCCCAATGTTTTTCTATTTTATAATTCGAAATTTTTGCAATCCAAAATTTACTCCACCGTTATAATCGTCCCTGTTGAATCTCCCTGTACCGCCTGAATAATACTATCCTTTTCATTTAATCCAAACACTTTCATAGGTATCTTATTCTGCATACACAATACGGCAGCAGCTAAGTCCATTACACCCAACTGCTTTTTTACTACCTCTGCCATAGGAAGTGTCCGGTATTTCTTTGCATCGGCATTTTTTCTTGGATCGGAATCATAAACCCCGTCAATCGCTTTTGCCGCCAAAATCATCTCTGCTTCTATCTCCACCGCACGAAGAGCTGCCCCCATATCGGTAGAAAAATAAGGATGTCCTGTACCTCCTGCAAAAAATACTACCATTCCTTTTCCAAAATACTTATTCGCCCTGTCTTTTGAAAACAACTTTGTAAAAGATCCACACTCAAACGGAGTCAATACCTGTGTCTTCATCCCTATATAGCGGAAGATTTCAGAAACATAAATGCTGTTCATAACTGTAGCCAACATGCCAATCTGATCCGCCTTTGTCCGATCAATGGTTTCGCTTGTCCTTCCTCTCCAAAAATTTCCGCCTCCGATTACTACTCCCACTTCCACACCATTTTCCGTTATCGTCTTTACCTGCTTTGCCACTTCCATAACCGTTGCTTCATCAAATCCGGTCTTTTTTTCTCCGGCAAGAGCTTCTCCACTCAGTTTTAACAATACCCTCTTCATGTCTGTTAGCTACCTCTCTTCTTCTGATTTTCTTCCAATCTAAAATCACTTCTCTATTCCGATCTGGTACTGCCCATTACTTTAACAGTTTATCATATTTTTGTCAATTACACTATAGATTTTTAATAATCTTTTTAAAATTTTCTATCCCTCCAATAAATCACTTAGTTTTCCTTCCGTCAAGATTCCAAGCTCATGAAGTGCTCTTGTACAGGCAACATAGAGCAGTTTTCCGTTTCCATCTGTTTTTGGATACTGTTCACAAGTGGGATTCCAAAGCAGCACCGTATCAAATTCTAATCCCTTTGCCAGATAGATTGGCAGTACCATTACCCCCTGCGAAAAGACAGCCGCTTCCTCCGTCATCTTCTGCACGGGGATCTCCTTTCCTAAACAGTTCCCCACTTCCTCTGTCTCTCGATCACTCCGGCAAATAACTGCAATGGTCTCATATCCATTTTGCTGCCACTCTTTTATCATAGTAAAAGCCCGCAAAACCATCTGTGCCTTACTCTCTTCCTGAAAAATAAAAACTTCCTTTCCATGCCGAATAATCGGCTCTATCCGATAAGAAGAAAATGAACATCTTTTTAAAATTCTTCCGGCGTACTCTGAAATCTCTATTGTATTCCGATAACTTTTTGCCAAAACAGCAAAGATATCCCGTTCGGAAGAAAATACCTGATTTTTCAACTCCTCCCAGTCATTCATGCCGACATTATAGTGAATATTCTGCGAAACATCTCCCATAATCGTAAAGGTTGTTTTAGGAAGCACTCGTTTCATTACTCCAAATACCATAGCCCCAAAATCCTGTGCCTCATCAATTACAATATGCTTTACCTGCGTATACTCTGCTGTCATCTTTACTTTTCTTCGAATATAAACCAATGCCGCCAAATCATAGACATCAAACCTTCGCTTCTCTATCTGCAAAAGCAGCTTTGCTATTTCAGCTTGATATTCCGCTTTCTCCTCTTTTAAATCCCGCAAAAATTCCATATAAATTCCCAACAGATCCACTTTTATCTTTCTCTTTCCAAAGTATTCCCGATATTTCTTTCCCTCTGCCTGAATCACTTCTTTTTCTTCTCTCTGCATCTCATAATAAGTCTTTACTTTATTCACGATTCTTGCATTTAACATCAGGATCTTATTTTGAATCGAATATTCTGTGTTATTTTCTAGAAACTCTAAAATTGCATCTTGACTGTAGACTTCTCTCCCTTCACACCAAACCGAATCAGTGGGAATCATCCTCCGTTCGAGTTCTTTTAAACTCTGTTCTAAGCAATCTAAATACGTCAAACTTCCCTTAAATTTAAAAAAGGCTCCTGTTTCCTCTTGTTCCGCACAATCCACTATTTGATCCTTTTTTAGAAAATCACGCTCCAAAAGTTCCTGAAAAAATTGTTCCATTACCATTTGATTAATGTGATAGACATCCAAATCAGGAAGCACACCGGTAATATAATTTAAAAGCATTGTATTGCTTCCGATAATATAAAACTCTTCTGGTTTAAATTTATCCGCATAATTATAAAGAATATAGGAAATTCGATGCATCGCTACCGTTGTTTTCCCGCTTCCTGCCACTCCCTGTACAATTACATTTTTATAAGGAGTCTGCCGGATAATATCATTTTGTTCCTTCTGAATCGTTGCAATAATTTCACCCAGTACAGCTTCTTTATTTTTTGCCAGATATTTGGTTAAAAGTTCATCATTTGTAACTACCTCGGAATCATAAAAGTCAATTAAATGATCTTCCTCTACTTCATAAGTACGCTTTAAATCTAATTCAACCTCTCGTGTACCATGATCAGGGACATGATACTCTCCTAATCCAACCTGACACTCATAGTAGATACTTGCTACAGGTGCCCTCCAATCTACAATTAACACATTTGTGCGATCTCTTCTTACACCGTTTTTTCCTAAATATAGGGAATAGGTTTCTCCTTCCGTTTCATCTTTATAATCGATTCGTCCAAAATAGGGTTTCTTTTTTGCATTTCGATTTTTTCGAAGTTCTGTTTTTACCTGTGCTTCCATTGAAATACTGACTAGGAGTTCATTGTGCAGTTCGGGATTGTTGGAATGATAATGATCGTATAAACTCTGAATTTCTAAATCCATTATTTCTAGTTTATTTTGATAAAATGTGATGTTCTCTAAAATTACCTGATAACTTTCGGTTAAATGTTTTTGTTCTTTTTGTCTTTCTAAATCCATTATTCTGCCTCCTTTTTCTATTGATGCGGTTGAGTATTAGAGGGGTGGATGGATGGGGAGGGGACGCCCATTTGAGCTGCCTAAATCCCTGTCTGGTTCCGCTCTCCAGAGCGTAAGAGGTTCTAAGTATTCTGCGGAAAAGTGTATCCTTCCGGTGCGACCGGCACTTAATACGCCATCCATGGCTAATCAAGTGCCTTTGCCGGGCGTCCATGCCCGGCAATCGCTAAGAGCTGACAGAATACAAAGAACCTCTAACACTCTTACAAAGTCACCAAACAGGGATTTAGGCAGCTCAAATAGTCTGTTTCCTAAACACCAAAACATTTTTTTATCATGTGTCCTCTGTGCTTCTCTGTTTTTGGAAAGGGCAGCTTTACTTTCCCTTTCCTTTTTCTTGAAAGCCTATCTCTATCCTATCCTAAATAAGACAACTGCAAATCGTAACAAAAGTATAGCAAAAATTTAAAATAATACTAGACTTTTCTTTTATTATGTAGTATACTACATAATGAAGTGTACCTAAAAAATCAATTTTCCCCCAAAATTGAAACCCCATAGGTATAACTTCTAAAATAGGCAGCAGAACAATTTTTGTTTTGCTGTCTATTTTATTGGCGAATAGGGGTTGTAGCCTTACTTACTCCTTTTTCGCTTTCTGTTGTTCTATATTCATAAATCTTAACTGTCTGTGTAAGCAAAAACAGAGCCAACAAACTGTGGTTTTATTTCACAAGTTCATCGGCTCTGCCTGTGCCAAGTAAAGGACAAAAAATTTTTCAACTTTTTTATTCCTTTACATATACAAGCACTCCTGCCGAGCGTGCATGGATTCCCAGTTCATCCTTAATTGTGTACTCAAATGTTTTCATATCGCTTTCTCCTCCTAAATTAAATTCATTCTTTGAAACTCGTAATAAATACCGTCGTCTTCCACGCTTTCACAGACAATATCTGCACTTTCCTTTAATTCCCTGCAG
>CAJUEI010000088.1 GCA_910585255.1 uncultured Lachnospiraceae bacterium | reverse complement strand
GCTATGAGGTTATGAGCAAGTAGCGAAGCGGATTGCGAATATCCGATTTGACTCTTATGTTTAATCTTATGTTAGCAAGTTTTGGAGGGAAATGCAAGGATTAAATTGGAGGAAAATGGTGTTTTTAAAAAGGGAAGATTGGATTTTTGTCTTTTCAGTAGTTGATTATTTAGGAAGAATCAAGTATACTCTATTTTTAGGTAGAATGTTGCAGGAAACGGGGATAGTCTGGAAAATGAGAAAGAAAAGTATACAAGGAGTGGTAAAGGAAATCAGTTTTAGAAAGTTGCTATATCCATTGCTGACATTAGCGGCAACGCTGCTGGTCTTTCTTTTTGTTCCGTTTTATAGATTGTGGAATCCGGTAAAGATTACCAGTTTTGATCAGATTGCGGAATTTTATAATAAAGAGCGTAATTATGTGGATATTACTTGGGAGACCCTTTATTACTCTGGATATCACTATCTGGAAAACGGAAAGCCGGTAGGATCGTATTATTATGCATTGGAAGAGGATGTGTGTTATTTTGTAATTTTATTGCCGGAGCAGACAGAGAATCAGGCGGAAGTTTTAAAACAGGTGCATATGACGGCTAAGTTAGTAAGCGGAGGAAAAGTGCTTCAGGAACTGATTAAGGGAATGGCAGAGGATTTGGGGTGGACGGCACAGGGGCTTTCGGCTGTAACGTCTCATATTGTGGTAAATGGTGTAAATGATACATTGTTTCAGTCAAGTCTATTATTTGGGGTTACGATTTTGCTTGCTGCAGCGGCTGGTTTTACAGTTGGAAGGCTGCTGCTGTTTATTTGGCATCCGTTTTATTATCCAGCATGCAGGCGGCTGCATCGCTATGGTTCGGTAAAGTCACATATCCGGCAGATTAATAAAGAACGCAGAGAAGAGAATCAGAACTATGGAGATTTGACAGTGACAAGACATTATTTGATCTACCGCACAAAGTATGAGATACAGATTATTCCGTTAAAGGACATTTTTTGGGCGTATAAGTATAGTGTCTATCATCGTTTTCGAAAACAGAAGCTGACTTATACCCTAAGGGCAGTCGGCAGACGTGGAGTGATGGTGATTGCTTCTGAACAGAAAAAAAGAGATATGGATCGTCTGCTGGAGTTTTTAGAGGAACAGATAGCCGGAATTCGAATTGGATATAAAAAAGAGTATGAACGGACAGCAAAGAAGTATCGAAAGGCAGAAAAAGCGAAAAGAAAACGAATTTAGTTTTATTAGGAAGGAATAAAAGGTGCAGAAACAGGAGGAATAATTATGCAGTATTTATTGGATTTACACACACATACATTGGCAAGCGGACATGCTTATAATACGATTGCAGAGATGGCAAAGGCAGCAGCAGAGAAAGGACTGCAGTTATTGGGAATTACGGAACATTCTGTAAAGATGCCAGGAACTTGTCATGCTTTTTATTTTAGTAATTTAAAAGCAGTGGAGCGAAGACAGTATGGGGTGCAGCTTCTTATGGGTGCAGAGTTAAATGTAATAGATTATAACGGAACCATTGATTTAAAGCCATATTTACTGGAAGGGTTGGATTTTTGTGTAGCAAGTTTTCATATTCCTTGTATTACTCCTGGAACAATAGAGGAAAATACACATGCGGCGTGCTGTGTAATGGAAAATCCCTATGTTATGATTTTGGGACATCCAGATGATGCCAGATATCCGTTTGATTATCAGCAGTTGGTGAGAAAGGCAAAAGAGACGGGGACAATTTTGGAGTTAAATAATCATTCGCTGTCACCGGACAGTTTTCGTCCAAATGCCAGGGAAAATGATCGGATTATGCTGGAGCTTTGTAAAAAGTATGGGGTGGAAGTTGTGGTGGACAGTGATGCACATACGGCAGCACAGGTTGGAAATCATCAGTATGCAGAGGAGGTTTTAAGAGAGACTGCATTTCCAGAGGAATTGCTGTTAAATGATAAGCCAGAAAAGATTTTAGAAAAAATTAACCAGAAAAGGGGTAGACTTTAAAACTTTAGTATGTTAAAATATGAATGTTGTTGTGAGCATATTTGAGAAGACAGTAAAAGTGGCAAATGATAAGAAAGTTATGCTTGTTTAGGAGGAAAGGGAGCGGCTATGGGTAAGAATATACGGACAGAGGCAGTAGAACAGCTGTTTGAAGCAATATTGAGTTTGGAGAATTTGGAGGAGTGTTATTTGTTTTTTGAAGATATCTGTACCATAAATGAATTACTTTCGCTTTCACAGAGGTATGAAGTGGCTAAGATGCTTCGGAAGCATTATACGTATTTGGAAATTGCGGAGAAAACGGGTGCGTCTACAGCGACAATTAGTCGAGTGAATCGTTCTCTTAATTATGGAAATGATGGGTATGATATGGTGTTTGATAGGGTGGAGAAGAAGAAGGATGAGGAATCCGAGATATAATGGGTGCAATTCGCCTCTGCAGGAGGCGAAACACCCCTTTTTTATGTACACGGGCGTCCAAATGAAATATGTCAGCAGAGCTGACGGACGCCCGGCACGGCGAGTAGGGGAAGTAACCTTTCCTACTCGATTCACCAAAAGATGACAAAAAATCCTAGTTGGCTGACAGAGGCATAAGACTTTCTAATAAAGTTTTTTATTTTTTGGAGAAAGTGGAATCTTGGGACTTTGTGTTCATTTCATCTATGATTCGTTCAATCATTTGTTTCTTTATATAGACATCAAAACTTAACATACTGACAAAGGATAGGGTCTGTAGAAATTCACGATTTTCTTCGGATTCTTCTTGGTATAATTCTTTGGAATGATCAAATTTTTTTAGGACATCTTTTACTAAAAAGTGGAATTGTTCACTTTCTAACTGAAAGATATTTTTATAGATTTCTTCCAAGGATAGGTGTGCGGAGTCGGAAGAAAAATATTTTTCAGAAAGCGGATTTAACAGGGTTCTAATATCATTAATAGAGAGAACATTTTTTAAGTAATAGATAAAAATCAGCATTAATATATGGTCTTTGGAGTATTTTTTTTTGACCGGAGGAGGAAGCAGGTTGTTTTTGGCGTAATTGTTTATCATAGTTTTGGTCAGAATTTTATCCTCAGAGCGGCGTTTAGAATTCTGTAAGTTGGAATCCATAAATGTAGTAACCTGATCCATATAGAGATCGATATTGGGAATCGTCTCGGGGTCGATATAGTCTAATTTATCAATAATAGATGCTATAATTTCTTTATTTGTCATGTGAAATCACCTCATGTTGTATTATATAGTATTTAGGATTGAGGATCAAGGTGGAAAATGGAATTTTTCATAAATATTGCCGATTTCTTAGTGACAGCAGAGGGAAAATGTATTATACTGATAAAAGGTTGTAATAGGGACAGTTATGAATTTTGTAGATGATGGGAGAAGATAAATATGGGATTATTTGGAAAAGAATTGGCAAATATAGTAGAATGGAATGAAAACCGGGATGATGTTTTATTCTGGAAATGGAAAAATAGTGAGATTAAAAAGGGAAGCCGTTTGATTATTCGTCCGGGGCAGGATGCAATCTTTTTATATAACGGTAAAGTAGAAAACGTTGGTAAGGACGAGGGAAATTTTAGTATTGATTCGGAGATTATTCCTTTTTTGGATTCGTTAAAAGGGTTTAAGTATGGATTTGACAGCGGGCTGCGGGCGGAAGTTATCTTTATTAATACAAAGGAGTTTACGGAGAAATGGGGGACAAAAAGTGAGATTAATATTCCGGCTGAAGGGCTGAATCTTCCGGGTGGAATTCCGGTTCGGGCGTTTGGAACGTTTAGTTTTAAGATTCAGGATTATCAGAGAATGATTGAAAAATTGGCTGGAATTAGAGGGGAGTATACGACTGCCGATGTAAAAGAGCGGGTAATGGCTAAATTGGATCAGTTTTTGATGAAGTGGATTGTAAAAGAGGGAAAGAATATAACCAATTTGATGGTAAATGCAGAGATGATTTCTGCCGGAATTTGCAGTGATCTCAATGTAGAGATGGAAAAAATCGGGATTGAGATTACGGATTTTAGTTTCCAAAATATTAATTATCCAGAAGAGATACAAAAGATGATAAAGAAAGCAGCTTCTCAGAGTATGGTAGGGGATTTGGATCGATATCAAAGAATGGCGATAGCAGACGGAATGGCAAATGGAAGAGGTGCCGGAGGTTCTGCTGCAGATATGGCATCAGCTATGGTTGGAGCACAGATGGGAATGGCAATGGGGAGTCAGATAACACAGTCGCTTCAGGGTAATATGGGGGTTCAGGGACAGCCGGGAGCTGCTTCAGGGAACCGACCGAATTTTTGTCCGAATTGCGGGACTAAGACAGGAAATGGAAATTTCTGTTCAAATTGCGGGATGAAGTTGGTGTAGAAGATGGATATCAGTCGGGAGTTAAATAGTAAGCAGCAGGAGGCAGTTATGCAGACGGAAGGACCGGTTCTGGTTTTGGCAGGAGCCGGTTCTGGAAAGACAAGGGTATTGACCCATCGGATTGCCTATCTGATTCAGGAGAAGGAAGTCAGCCCTTGGAATATCTTGGCGATTACTTTTACCAATAAGGCGGCACGGGAGATGCGGGAGCGGGTGAATCGTCTGGTTGGAGTAGGGGCGGAGCAGATTTGGGTTAGTACGTTTCATTCCTGTTGTGTTCGAATTCTAAGGCGTTATATTGATCGGTTAGGGTTTTCGCTTAAGTTTTCGATTTATGATACAGAAGATCAGAAAACCCTGATAAAAGAGATATGTAAAAAGTGCGGGATAGATACGAAAGAGATAAAGGAGAAAATGGTGCTTTCTGCTATCTCTAGGGCAAAAAATGAGATGATTTCTCCTAAAGAATTTGCAGAGCGTGCTGGGAAGGATATCTGCAGACGGAAGATTGCTGCCGCTTATCAAGAGTATCAGATTCAGTTAAAAGAGAATCAGGCTTTGGATTTTGATGATTTACTCTGCAAAACGGTGGAATTATTTGAGCAGAATCCAGATATACTGGAATATTATCAGAAACGTTTTTTGTATCTTATGGTAGATGAATATCAGGATACCAATCTGGTACAGTTTCGGTTTATTTATCTGTTGGGAGGAAGGAATCAGAATGTCTGTGTAGTAGGAGATGACGATCAGTCTATCTATCGGTTTCGGGGAGCGGATATTAGAAATATTTTGGAGTTTGAAGTAAATTATCCCAAGGCAGTTGTAATAAAGTTAGAACAGAATTATCGCTCTACCAAAAATATTTTAGAGGTAGCAAACCAGGTTATTCGGAATAATCAGGGGCGAAAAGAAAAAACGCTTTGGACGGAGCAGGACGCAGGGGAGAAGATCGGTCTGTTTGCTTGTGAGAATGGGAATCAGGAAGCGGAACGAGTGGCTAGTGAGATTCAAAAAAGGGTAGCGGCAAAGGAACTGGCTTATCAGGATTGTGCAGTGCTCTATCGAACCAATGCACAGTCTCGTATCTTAGAGGAGTGGTTTATAAAAGAAAATATTCCATATCGGATTTTCGGCGGAATCAATTTTTATGCCCGTAAGGAAATTAAGGATTTACTTGCTTATTTAAGGACGATAGAGAATGGAAAAGACGATCTGTCAGTAAAGCGAATTATCAATGTGCCAAAGCGGGGAATCGGAATGACTTCTATTGAGCGGGTGCAGGAGTTTGCTAATCAGAAAAAAATAGATTTTTTTGAGGCATTATCGGAAGCAGGGAATATTCCAAGACTGGCACGTTCCGCAAAGAAAATGGAAGAGTTTGTTCAGTTGATACAGACATTCCGCAAAAAAATCGGAACCGTTTCTTTAAAGGAGCTGTTAGAGGATATAATTGAAACCATTGCTTATCGGATGGAATTCGATGGGGATGAAGAGGAGATGGAATCAAGAAATCAAAATATTGATGAATTGATTAGTAAGATTGCCGACTATGAGGCAAATACAGAGAATCCCTCTTTAAGTGAATTTTTAGAGCAGGTGGCATTAATTGCGGATATTGATGCCTTAGATGATACAAAAGATTATGTGGTTTTAATGACACTGCACAGTGCAAAGGGCTTGGAGTTTCCGAAAGTATTTTTATGCGGAATGGAAGAAGGCGTATTTCCAAGTTATTTTAGTATTTCTTCCGGGAATACAGAGGATTTAGAAGAAGAGAGAAGGCTCTGTTATGTTGGGATTACCAGGGCAATGAAAAGTCTTACGATTTCTTATGCTAGGGAGCGGATGCTGAGGGGAGAGACACAGTATCGCCTGCCGTCCCGTTTTTTAAAAGAAATTTCTTCTCAGTTGTTAAAAGGATTTTCGCCAATTCCAACAAAGATAACCGAGATGCCAAAGCAGGAAGCCTATCAGAGGGCAAAGACGGTATTTCAGACAAAACCATTTGCAGATAAGCCGAAACAGCAGTTTGGAGGAACCGAAAAGGAACCGTTAGCATATACCGTTGGTGATACGGTATTTCATATTCGGTATGGAAAAGGAATCGTACAAGAGATTGTATCAGGTGGGCGGGACTTTGAAGTAACCGTAGAATTTGAGCGAGCTGGCAGGAAGAAAATGTTTGCTTCTTTTGCACAGTTAAAGAAAGAATCGCCAAATATTACTAAAAAATAAAATATTTTCTTGGAAAAGTAGCAAAAATTTGAATAGTGTGTTATAATTCAGAGTATACTAATTTGTATCGAAAACGGTATAAGAAAAAAGAAGAACGATACAGATAGCAGCTGCATATTAAAATAAAAAAGAACAGACAAGAAACAGTGAAAAGAAAGGGTGTGCAAGATGAGTAGATTTGACAAATTAGAAGAGATGATTAGTATGGCGAAGGTAAATGAGTTCCTTGGAAAGACGGAGAAAGATGAAAAGAAGAAAAAGATCTGCATGATATTAGGAATTGTTGGGGCAGTTGCTGCAGTAGCTGGTATTGCTTATGCAATTTACCGGTATTTGACACCGGATTGTTTAGAAGACTTTGAAGATGATTTTGAAGATGACTTTGACGATGACTTTTTTGATGATGAAGACGAAGGCGAAGACAAAGAGGAAGAAGAAGTAAAAGAAACAAAAGAATCAGAGGAATCAGAAGAAGACGCTGCAGTAGAAAAGATTATACAGGAAGTAATCGAAGAAGAGTTTGAAGAAGAAAAAGACAAGGAAAAATAGAAAAGGCGTTTTATTTTTGCAGAGATAGAGGCGGGTTTCTTGGAAACCCGCTATTTTTCTGTAAAGAAAAAAATATCGACAGAAGATATTATGAAAATTTAAGATAAAAGATAGAAAGGATAAAAATTTAGATGAAAAAAGGTCAGATAGCAGAGGGGTATATAAAAAGAGTGGATTTTCCGAATAAGGCTTTTTTAGAGATAGATGGGGAAGAGAGAAAGGTGCTGATAAAGGAGGGGATTGCTGGACAGAAAGTACAGGTTTTACTTACAAAGGTTAGAAAGGAGAAATGTGAGGGACGGCTTTTAAAAGTATTAGAAAAGGCACCAATTGAAACAGAAGAGCCCAAGTGCCCGCACTTTGGGGAATGTGGCGGATGCAGTCTTCAGACCCTTTCTTATTCGGAACAGGTGAAACAAAAGGAAGAACAGGTTAAACGATTATTAGATGAAGTATGTTCTTCCTATCTTTTTGAAGGAATTTATCAAAGTCCGGTTCAGTGGGGGTATCGGAATAAAATGGAATTTTCCTTTGGAGATGAATATAAGGACGGGCCTTTGGCTTTGGGGATGCATAAGAAGGGAAGTTTTTATGATTTAGTAACCGTTCGGGACTGTCGGATTGCCGATCGGGATTATAATCAGATATTGGATTGTGTATGGAGACATTTTGCCGAGCTGAAAACAGCCTATTATAAAAAGATGCAGCATACCGGAATCTTACGGCATCTGCTGGTTCGAAAGGCCGGAAAAACCAAAGAAATTTTAATCGATTTGGTAACGGCAAGCAGTGCTGTGCAGGAGACGGCAGGACTGACAGAAGAGAATGAGAAGCAGCTTTTTGAAGAATTAAAACTTTCTTTGCTGACAAAGCGGCTGTTAGAACTTCCGTTGGAGGGAAAAATTCAAGGAATTCTCCATACACTCAATGATTCCCTAGCCGATGTTGTACGAAATGATAAGACAATCGTATTGTATGGACAAGACTTTTTTTATGAGGAATTGCTGGGACTGCGTTTTCAAATTCGTCCATTTTCATTTTTTCAGACCAATTCATTTGGAACAGAGGTACTTTATCAGATTGTGCGGGACTATGTAGGGGAGACAAGGGATAAAGTAATTTTTGATCTGTACAGCGGAACAGGGACAATTGCCCAGATTCTTGCTCCGGTTGCGAAAAAAGTGATCGGGGTGGAGATTGTAGAGGAAGCAGTAGAAGCAGCAAAAGAAAATACAAAGCGAAACAGGCTTTCTAATTGTGAATTTATAGCAGGGGACGTATTGGAAAAAATAGATGAGATAACAGAAAAGCCGGATTTTATTGTATTAGATCCGCCTCGAGACGGAGTACATCCAAAAGCATTGGAAAAAATTGCGGGGAGAGTGCAGGCGGAGAAAATCATCTATATTTCTTGTAAACCTACCAGCTTGACTCGGGATTTGGTTGTGCTGCAAAGGTATGGTTATCAGGTGGAACGGGTTTGCTGTGTGGATATGTTCCCTCAGACTGCAGGGGTAGAGACGGTGTGCCTCTTGGAAAAACGAAAACCTGATACTATGGTAATGTAGAATGATGAGAAACAGGGGCATATAGAACATTGGCATCATGGGAGGATTTTGATGTATTTTTAAAGGAATGATCTGTTTTACGACCATTCCTTTTTGCTTAAAGGCTTCAGATAATTCTTCTTTAAATCCCGGGTGTTTCCAAAGAAAGTTTTTTCCGATTTGGAAAGTATATTATTTTCTAATTTTAGTTTGACCAGTTCAAGGGTGCACAATAGGTCAGCAACTTGGAAAAGTTTGTATTTTACAGGCATAACTTTGCGGAATATAGGATTCGGAAGTAAGGCGTTAAAGACGGAGGAAAGTATTTTATTAACTTCAATTTGCCCATTGTCATAGTAGATTTTTACATTATCAAACGATAGAAAAATTTCCAAATGTTCACGAATAAACTGAGAGATTTGTTTGGAGAGTTTGCCGGTAGCTTCAACCACATCCGAAATATGTTTCTTTTCAATATAGAAACATTTGTAACGAATATCAAGTTGACGGATGAATGAAACCATTTTATTGAAGATGCGGCGTCGCTCGTCAATAGACATATGTATATAGATTTCTTCTTTGCGAATAATAGGACCGGTATGTATGCAGAGGTTATCAAGATTAAGATAAGATAATTCCTGGTTTAGTTTTAAGACAGCAGGCTGAATATTTGCCTGTTGATCGTGAAAAATCATTGTAATGATGTAATAAGGCGAGTGATGGGTGTACTCACCAAAATCACCGGATTCATCTATAAAAATACTGAGTTCTTTCATTATCTGTCACCTCTGTAGTGTTTGTAAAAAAGTGGCGGGGAACTTCCCCGCCTTAGATGGACCTGGGTCTTGCGACCAGCCCAAGAGAAATCACTGATTTCTTTATAGACAGTATATGCTGAATCGAAAAAAAATACAAGTGAATTTTTTATAAATTTTCGTGCAGACAAGAAGAATGGAAGATTTTGCACTGGATGGGAATCTGCCCAAATGCACTGATAAAATTTTTCCTTATAAGTGTTGCAAAAAATTTTGACCATCTTAATTGGGTGAACCATCTATCGTAGTTTTCAGGGAGTGTCTGTTATCATCAGATCCCCTCTTTTTTTAATGACTATAACATAAAGTAATAGATGTTTTTTAGAAATTCTAACAAAATTGAAAGAATTTTTTTGCTGTAGAAAGATTTGAGAAAGAATGTTATGGTAAAGTCTGTATGGAAACGGAAATAGAGGTTTTATTTTTAGAGGAGGAAAAGCGATGACAATTTTACAGACCAAAAATTTGAAAAAAATATATGGGTCAGGAGAGAGCGAGGTACATGCATTAGACGGGGTAAATCTAACAGTAGAAAAGGGAGAATTTGTAGCGATTGTAGGAACTTCCGGTTCCGGTAAATCCACACTGCTTCATATGCTTGGGGGGTTAGATCGTCCGACTTCGGGAAAAGTATTTGTAGACGAAAAAGACATTTTTTCTTTAAAAGATGAGGAATTAACCATTTTTCGCCGTAGGAAAATTGGATTTATTTTTCAAAATTATAATTTAGTTCCGGTACTTAATGTAAAGGAAAATATTGTACTTCCGATTCAGTTAGACGGAAATCGACCAGATGAATCTTATGTACAGCAGATTGTCGAAACGCTTGGTTTAAAAAGCAAGTTAAATAATTTACCCAATAATCTTTCTGGAGGGCAGCAGCAGAGAGTGGCAATCGCCAGAGCCCTTGCGACAAAGCCGGCGATTATATTAGCAGATGAACCAACTGGAAATTTAGACAGCAAGACCAGTCAGGATGTATTAGGTCTATTAAAAATAACCAGTCAGAAATTTGCCCAGACCATTGTTATGATTACTCATAATGAAGAAATTGCCCAGATGGCAGATCGAATTATTCGGATTGAAGACGGTAAAATTGTAGTACGATAGGGGGGATTAGCATGAATGTAAGAAATAAAAATTGTATCAGAAACATTAGCAGAAAGTCTATGGCTGCAGCACATACCAGAAATCGGATTGCGATTCTTGCGATTGCTTTAACCACCATACTATTTACTGCATTATTTACAATAGTAATGTCCATTAATCAATCCTTTCAATATAATAATTTCCGACAGGCGGGCGGGATTATGCATGGAAATTTAAAAAATATTACAGAGGAGCAATACGAGGAATTAAAAACCGATTCTATAATAAAAGAATATGGCTGTCGCCGTTTTGTAGGGATGCCAAAGAAACAGCCGTTTCATAAGGCACATGTAGAGATTAGTTTTTGTAATGAAAATACAGCCAAATGGATGTTTATGGAGCCAAAAGAGGGACGTCTGCCAAAAGAAGGCACAAAAGAGGCGGCAACCGATCTTCGGGTTCTTTCTTTACTTGGAATTGAGCCAAAAATTGGAACAGAATTCACAATTACATTTGATGTAGACGGAGAAGAGACAACACAGAGCTTTATTTTATGCGGATGGTGGGATTATGATTCGAGATGTGTTGCAAGTCATGTATTGATCTCAGAAAGTTATGCAGAGGAAATCTTTCAAGAGTTAGACACACAGGGAAAAGACGGAATGACAGGAAAGTGGAGTTTGGATATTATGTTAAAAAGCTCTCTTCATATTCAGGAAGATCTATTAAAAATATTAGAAAAACATGGCTATCAGTCAGACTCTGTACAGGAAGAAAACTATATAGGAATTGGGGTAAACTGGGGTTATGTTGGGGCACAGCTTTCGAGCAATTTAGATTTATTTTCAATAATATCTCTTATTACTTTATTAGGGATTATTATATTTACTGGCTATTTGATTATCTATAATGTATTTCAAATTTCCGTTACAAATGATATTCGATTTTATGGATTATTAAAAACAATCGGAACAACTGGACGGCAGATTCGCAAGATTCTATATGGACAGGCAATGCTTCTGTCAGCTATAGGAATTCCGATTGGATTACTGATAGGATATGGGTTAGGAAGTCAGTTAGTTCCATTTGTAATAAGTAAAATTAACCCAAAGGAACAGGGGATGTCGATTATTTCTATCCATCCGATGATTTTTATAGGAGCAGCATTATTTTCATTATTTACCGTATGGATTTCTTGTATGAGACCAGGGAAAATTGCGGCAAAAGTATCCCCAATTGAAGCAGTTCGCTATACGGAAGGCTCTTATCATAAGACCGTAAAAAGCGGAGAAGGAAACACTTCTTTAACAAAAATGGCATGGGCAAATTTAGGACGCAGCAGAGGAAAAACCGTTGTTACTATTTTGTCACTGACTTTTGCAGTAGTGTTATTAAATTTAATGGTAACATTTACAAACGGATTTGATATGGATAAATATTTATCAAGAATGGCAGCAGATTTTATTATTGCAGAAGCCAGTTATTTTCAGACAAGTGGTTTCTTTGAAAAAGGAAAAGAAGTGCCGGAAGAGGTAATAGAGCTGGTAGAAAAGCAGGGAGAAATTACAGAAGGCGGGCGGATCTATGGGATTACTTCAGTAATTCAGGAATATGTGACAGAAGACTATTTTCGTAAATCAAAGTGGTGGTATGAAAAGGAACAGCTAGATGAATTGGTAGAGAGAACAGAAAAGGATGCAGAAGGAAGGCTTTTGGATCAGATTAATCTCTATGGAATGGAACGCTATCCTCTTGAACGCCTGACTGTAGTAGAGGGGGATCTTTCCAAACTGTATACGCCGGGTAATTATATTGCTGCTGTCTATGAGGATGACGATTATGGAAAACTGATAGAGGATTCTCATTGGGCAAAAGTGGGGGATAAAATTACATTATGTTATGTAGAGGAATGGGAATATTTTAATCCAGATACAGGAGAAATTTATCCCAATCCAGAAGAAATAGGCGACAGTCATTATGAAATCCGCAGGAAGAACTATCGGGAAATAGAATATGAAGTGGCAGCTATTGTGGTGATTCCGAGTTCATTAAGTTATCGTTATTTTGGAAGTGATGCTTTTATTTTAAATGCGGAAACTTTTTGTCAGGATACAAAAAGCAATTCTATTATGCAGTATTGTTTTGATACTACAGAGGAATCGAATCAGGCAATGGAAGAGTTTTTAACAACGTATACACAGCAGGTAAATTCACAGTTTGATTTTGAAAGCAAGCAGACTTATGTGGAATCATTTAAAGGGCTGCAGGGAATGTTTTCTTTGCTTGGTGGAATTATGTGTTTTATTATTGGAGTAGTGGGGATTTTAAATTTTTTAAATGCGGTATTAACAGGGATGATTACTCGAAAACGGGAATTTGCAGTATTACAGTCGATTGGAATGACTGGGCGGCAGCTTAAAACGATGCTGATTTGGGAAGGAGTGTATTATGCAATGGGATCGATTGGGTTGGCGGCAATGATGAGTATTTTACTGGTGCCGGTGATTTCTTCTGTGCTGAGCAGTGCTTTTTGGTTTTTTACGTATCGTTTTACGATATTGCCTATTTTGGTGGTGGCTCCTTTTTTTGCCCTGTTTGGGGTGGTACTGCCGTTGATTACTTATCGGAAAATTGCTGTGGCTTCTATTGTGGAGAGGCTGAGGGAAGTGGAATAGATTTAGAGAGTTGGAAGGGGAGGACGCCGGATTTTGGAAGTGCTTTCTCCCTGCTGCTCCGCTCTACAGAAAGTAAGAAGGTCTAAGGTTTCTGCATTTTGGTGCATCCAGCCGGACGGACCGGGGTGCAATTCGCCTCTGCAGGAGGCTAAACACACCCCTTTTTTTGCCATCGGACGATGGCAAAAAATCCTATGTTTTGAGCAGAAACCTAAGACCTTCTAACTTTCTTCCGAAGTCGCTGCAGGAAGAAAGCACTTCCAAAATCCGGCTGTGTATCTCAGGAGAAAAAATTATTTTAGATTGCATAAGTGCAGATATTCTTATAGTGAATTGGATTTAGTCAGAATAAGAATAGGATTAAATTTTTTTAGATCTTGGTTTTTTGGGAGGGCGGATTTTATGGTTTTGTGCTTTTTTAATGTTTATTTTAGTGTTTCTTTTTTTACTTGTATTTTAACCTCATCAAGGAAGTCCCCCGCTTCTAAGCCGCCAAGGCGAAAGCGGTG
>CAJUEI010000087.1 GCA_910585255.1 uncultured Lachnospiraceae bacterium | reverse complement strand
ACCGCTTTCGCCTTGGCGGCTTAGAAGCGGGGGACTTCCTTGATGAGGTTAAACTGCAGTATATCCACCATCAATTGGAAGAATCACACCAGTTACATAAGATGCCTCATCACTTGCCAAGAAAATTGCCCCTGCATTTAATTCACCCTCTACTCCATAACGTCCAAGCGGAACCGTTGCCTTCATATATGCCGTAAAAGATTCCGTTTTCAATGTTTCTTCTGTCAGTTCTGTTGCAAAATAACCCGGGCAAATCGCATTGCAGGTAATATTATATTTTGCAAGTTCTGCTGCAACCGCCCTGGTAAAGTTCACAACCCCACCCTTTGAAGCATGATATGCCACCGTATCTAATGCCGTATTTCCTACTAATCCATACATAGAAGCAATATTGATAATTCTTCCATAGTTATGTTTTTTCATAATATTTGCAAATGCACGTGTCACATAAAATACACTTGACATATCTGTTGAAATTGTAAAATCCCACTCTTCATCTGTCATATTCAGCACTCCTGCATTTTTAGCAGAACCAGCACAATTTACAAGAACATCGATCTTTCCAAATTCCTTTTCTGCCTCTGCTGCCACTTGATCGACCATAGCGGAATCAGTTACATCACATTTAAGAGGAAGACATTTTACACCCATTCCTCTAATTTCCTCTGCCAATGCCTCTAATCTCTCCAGTCTACGTGCTGTAATCACAAGATCTGCTCCCTGAGCTGCAAATCCCTTTGCCATCTGAGCTCCCAATCCTGAAGAAGCACCTGAAACTACAACTACTCTGCCTGTTAAATCAAACATATTTCCCATCTCCTTTTTTTATCTTTCATAATAATATAACAAACCTTTTCCTATTTGTCATAATCTTTCCGCCCTAGATAACACAGCCGAAAGCCGAATGGAGATTGATGCAGGGTCATCATTTCCCGTCGGCACTTAGGCACGGTACTTTCGTGCCTTATGTGTCCGCTACGAGGAAATGCTAAGCGAGAGCGGGCCCGGAATCAATCTCCATTTGGCTTTCGGCGTCCTCCCCCCATCTAACCTCAAAAAATATAACTACTCCTTATCATACTAAATATTATATATATTCCCTTACAGACTACAAACTCATCGCTGCATAAAATCCATCTCTGACTGCTTCACCAATTTTACCAAGCTTATTGCTGTCACCAATTACTCGTGTCTTTATATGATACTTTGCTTTTATAGCATTTACTACCGTTTGATCGATCTTCATACCAAATGCCGAAATAATCGTATCCGCTTCCAGCTTTTCCTGACTCTTATCTTCTTTTTCTATCGTCAGTCCCGTCTCATCGATTGCTACTACTTTTGTATTAGTTAAAATCTGCACTTGATTTGCTGCCAATGCTCCAAACAACGAAATCTTATTTACAAAGAATACATCTTTTCCGCACTCTGGAAGCATTTCCACAATCGTTACTTTCTTCCCCATCTCAGAAGCCAGTTCCAATGCACAATCACATCCAGAAGCACCGCCGCCGCAAACTACAATATGCTCTCCTTTTATCCGTTCAGGATTTCTATGTGCATCCAATACAGTCAATACATTTTTTCCGTCAATTCCGGCAATCGGAGGCATCAGAGGCTCTGCACCACAGCCTACAATAATTCGGTCACACTCTGCCAAAATCGGTTCTTCTCCTGTTATCTTGGTATTTAATTTTACCTCTACTCCTAGTTTATCCAACTGTACTCTATAATAAGCAGTAAGTTTTTTAATATTTTCTTTAAACTTCGCTGTACAAATATCGCCCATTACACCGCCAAGTCTATCGTTCTTTTCAAATAAAGTTACTTGATGCCCTTCCATTGCCGCTACTCTTGCCGCTTCCATACCGCCTGGTCCACCGCCGATTACAACTACCTTCTTTGGAGAATCCGTCTTCTTTATCTCAAATCTCACTTCTTCCATTGCCTGTGGATTTACGGCACAACTTAGCTTTGTATGACGATTCCAAATCCGCCCGATACAATACTCATTACAACGCAGGCAAGGTCTAATATCTTCAATACGCCCTTCCATCAATTTATTCGGAAGTTCCGGATCGGCAATCAACGCACGTCCCATCATAACAAAATCTGCATTTTTGGATCGAATCAATTTTAATGCAGTATCTGGATTATGTGTCCCTGCATTTAGCAGCGGAACATGAACATGTTTTCTTGCTTCTTCACATACATACGACATGCAAGATTCACCAAGATAAGAAGGAGGAAAAATATAATCCAATGTTTCATAGCACCCTGCATCAATGTCCAATGCATCGACTCCCTCTTCTTCTAACAGCCGAATCAATTTCATGCTTTCTTCTAATGTACGTCCGCCCTCAAACCGATGATCCAATGAAATACGGAATATCACCGGAAGCTGATCCCCTACTGCACTCTTAATTGCCCGAATAATTTCTCTTGGAAATCTTGCTAGATTTTCTGGAGATCCGCCATATTCATCCGTTCTTTTATTCCATATCGGCGACATAAACTGGTCAATCAAATACCCGGCATGACCGTGAATTTCAATCGCATCAAAACCGGCATCTTTTGCCACACCCGCTGCAAATCGAAATCCCTCCATAATCTTCTGAATTTCTTCCACTGTTAATTCATGGCACAATACATCTGGATTAAATACAGAAGGAGTTGCAGAAGACGAAATCGGCGGATTTCCATAAGTATCTGGAAATGCATTTCGTCCTGTTCCTGGACTGATTTGACATACAATTTTTGTTCCATACCTATGCACACTATCACACATAGATGTCAAAGACGGAAGTACCGTATAAGTATCCAAATACCCTTCCATCGATCCCTGTGCAATCTGTTCATTCAGCATCTGACAGCCAAGTATAATCATTCCAACGCCGCCTTTTGCCCGTTCTGTAAAATAATCGATCTCTTGTGCATCTTTTCTTCCGTTTGTAAAAGAAGAATTTGTTCCCATAGGGGACATTACTAAACGATTCTTTACTTCCATCGTTCCGATTTTGAAAGGCGTAAATAATTCCTCATATCCCATTTCTTCTTACCTTCTTCCTTTGTCATCCTATTCGTAAACTACACTTTGATTATATCCTGCCACATCCAAATCTACAACATTCACTCGCCCAAAAAATATCTGCTGTTTTTGTGCATTTGCATAAATATACCGTTATTTCACCCTTTTTTTTTATAAAAAATTGGAGTAAAATTGTGATTAAAATACTATAAGAAAAAATACGAAAGGAGCCTCTCTTCTATGATTGACTTTTTAACACTGTACCAAAAAATATTAGATATCCTTCCTACCCGAAATATACAGCTTCTAACCGATATCTGTTATGAAATTATTGGGATTCCCATTTCTATTACAGATATCACCTATACCGTTCAAGCCATTACTCCAAAAAAGAAAACCGGTGATTACTACTGGGACTATCTTCTAGACCATCCAAGATATGAAACCGATATGGTGGTTCGTCTGTATGAAGAAGGTATTATGCAGTCTGCAATGGAACATACACAGCCCTATGTTATCAACTGGGGAGCTGCTACTTCTGACTTTCCGAAAATAGTAGGTGTGATTCGCATTAATGATATTCTTGAAGGTTATATTGTAATGCAGTGCCCCAAAAACGGCATTACAGAAGAACGTATGACAGCAATGTCAATTATTCAAAAAGCCTGCTCCGTTCTCTATGGAAACAGCAATTCTGAAAACAGTATGGAGGCGGTTCACCAAAAAGCATTTATCGGTGCACTTTTTAAAAACGATATTCATACACAAAATCAGCTTGATCTCTGGTACAGACGCACACATCTTTCAATAGATGCTCCCTATCAGATTATCGCTGTCAATAAACCGGAATTAAAAGAAAAACAAGTGCTTTCCTATATTCAGAAAGTAGTACAGACTTTTACTCCATACCAGCTTGCTATTATCCAAAATAATATCCTTTATATTTTATTTTACCACAATAGCGTAACAAACCCAGATACTCAAACCTATTTAAGAAAATCTTTAAAAGAACTGCTGAAAAAGTTTCACGTACACTGTGGTATCAGTGCCCTGTTTTACCATTTAACGGATACAGCCAAATATCGTTCTCAAGCAGAATATGCCCTTGAATTTGGTACAATGTTTCATAAAGAAGAACAGCTTTATGACTATAAAGATTACTATCTTCCCGCCATTTTAACACCTCGTGTAATGGAAATGTCTTCCTGTAACTATCTGTCGCCTGCCATTACTTATCTGCAGGAATATGATAAACAACATTCTTCCAATTTCTTAGAAACTTTAAAATGCTATATCACCAGCTTATGTCATACCTCCAATACGATCCATACCCTTCATATCCACCGAAACTCTTTGCTTTATCGGATTAATAAAATTGAAGAACTAACCGGAATTTCTTTAGAAGACTACAATACCAGGCTTCATCTAATGATTAGCTTTTATATGATAGAATTAGAAAAAAAACTTCATAAATAATACAAAAAAAGACGAACCACCACTAAGTGATTCGTCTTTCTTTCAAGCACCGCTTCCCCTAACATATCATCGTTTTATTGTCAGCGTTATGTTTCTCCTATTCTAATCTCTGTTTTCCTAATAAAGGTTCTTTACCTTAAAATCCTTCTCTGCTTCCCGCCGCTGATCCTTCTTTGCAATCTCCTGCCGTTTATCATACAGCTTCTTTCCACGTGCCAGCCCGATTTCTACTTTTACCAAACTTCCCTTCAAATACACTCGAAGCGGTACAATCGTATAGCCGACAGCCTGAACCTGTCCCGACATCTTATGAATCTCGTAATCATGCAGCAAAAGCTTTCTGACCCGAAGCGGATCCTTATTAAAAATATTCCCTTTCTCATAAGGACTAATATGCATCCCATAGATAAAAACTTCTCCGTTTTCAATTCGAATAAATGCCTCTTTTACACTGCACTTTCCCATCCGCAGAGACTTCACTTCTGTACCATGAAGAGCAATCCCTGCTTCATAAGTCTGCTCTATAAAATAGTCAAAATACGCCTTTTTATTATTTGCAATCAGCTTTATACTATCCTTTCCCATCTTCTATTTCCTCATCTTCTTTTTCTATCTCAAAATCAATCGTCCGCTTTAATTTATCTGTTGCCACCACCACAACATGGACCGTCTGTCCCAGCTTATAGCGATAATCCGACTCCTTCCCCACCATCTCATACTTCTCTTCATCATAGTAATAATAGTCATCTTCTAACGAATTGACATGAACCATTCCCTCTATTGTATTAGGAAGTTCTACATAAAACCCATAGGCACTCATCCCGGAAATCACCCCGGTAAAGACCTCTCCAATCCGCTTTGACATATATTCGCATTTCTTTAACTTTACCGTATCCCGCTCAGCCTCATCTGCCCTTCTCTCCATAGCACTCGACTGATCCGCCACCTGATTTAAAATCTTTTCATAGTGTGCAATCCGCTTTTCTTTTAACCCTCCATGCAGACTTTCCTTAATAATCCGATGAATCTGCAGATCCGGATACCGCCGAATCGGAGAAGTAAAATGACAGTAATACTTTGCGGACAGTCCAAAATGTCCTGTATTTGTTACTGTATACTTTGCCTGCTTCATAGAGCGGAGCGTCAGCCGGCTAATCAAAGCCTCCTCTGGAGAATCCTCAATCCGCACCAATAGCTTCTGCAGCTCTTTTGGATGAATCCCTTCCCTTGAATTCTTAATCCCATATCCAAAATTGTTGATAAATATTTCTAACTTCTGAATCTTTTCCGCATCCGGTGTATCATGTGTCCGATAGACAAAAGGCATCTCCTGCCAAAAATAGTCCTCCGCTATCGTCTCATTTGTAATCAGCATAAAATCTTCAATAATCTTAGTCGCACTATTCCGTTCATAAGGCTTAATCTCCAAAGGCTTTCCCTTTGGATCTAAAATCACCTTTGTCTCTGGAAAATCAAAGTCAATCGATCCCCGCTGCTTTCTCTTCTGCCGCAGAATATCAGCCAATTCCTTCATTAAAAAAAACATTGGCACAAGCGGCTGGTATTCCTCCTGTTCCGCCAAATCCTGCTCTTCAATAATCTTATTTACACTGGTATAACTCATCCGCCTGTCCACACAAATCACGGTCTCTGCAATTCTATGATCAATCACGGTTCCCTTCGCATCAATTGTCATAATACAGCTTAAAGCCAGACGATCCACTCCAGCATTTAGCGAACAAATCCCATTCGACAGCTTATGCGGAAGCATAGGAATCACCCGATCCACCAGATACACACTCGTTCCCCGTTTTAATGCCTCCCGATCCAAAGGACTTCCCTCGGTCACATAATTTGTAACATCCGCAATATGAACCCCCAAAATATAGCGATCTCCCTCTTTCGTAAGTGTAACCGCATCATCCAAATCCTTTGCATCCTCTCCATCTATCGTCACGGTCTGCCAAGAACGCAAATCCAGCCGCCCCTTCTTCTGTGCTTCCTCTACCTCTGAAGGAATCTTCTGTACCTGCCTTAACACCTCATCTGGAAACTCTACCGGAAGTCCATGTTCTTTTACAATCGACAAAATATCTGTACCAGGATCATTGACATGTCCGATAATCTCCTTTACAATCCCTTCTGGATTTTTATTCTTACTGCCATAATCCGTAATTTTAACCACTACTTTATGTCCGTCCACAGCCCCCTTCGACCGGTTCTCCTGCACATAAATATCCTTTGAAAACTTTGTACTGTCAGGAACCACAAAGCCATAATTCTTACACTTCTGATAAAGTCCAACCACTTCTGTAATATGATGAGAAAGAATCTTTACAATCTCTCCCTCCCGCCGCTTTCCAGTCTGCTCCGAAAACAAAAAAACCTGCACGGTATCTTTATCCAACGCTCCATTTGTATTGCTCTCTCTAATATAAATATCCTCTTCCTGCCCCTCCACCGAGACAAATCCAAATCCTTTCGCCGTAGCAGAAAAAGTACCCACCAATCCTGCCGCCTCCGGTTTACTATACTTTCCACGTTTATTTATACTTAATTCTCCGGCTGCCACAAGCTGATTCAGCACCTCATCCAAATCTGCACGCTCTTCCTTTGAAACCTGCAAAAGAACTGCCAGCTCCTTTGCCTTCATTGGCACATAACTCTTCTCATTCACCAGATCCAACAACATCTGTTTTCTTCTTTTTAAACTTTCTTCCGTCATAATGTTTGCCTTCCTTTCTAAAATTAAGGTACAAATAACTTGTGAAAGAATCTTCTATTTCTTTAATTTTATTGTACTCCAAAAAACTCATTCCTGCAACCCAAAACCCAAATATCCAAAAACAGAAAAAAGCACCCAAAGGATGCTTTTTGCAAAGTCATGTTTATCTAACATCAGAAAAAATCCACTCCTGTCTATACCTAACTACAGTATATTCAAAACAAGAGACAACACAATAAATCCAATCGCAAGATATTTTGTAATCTTTTCTAACTTTCCTTCCATTGATCGTCCTTTATTTCTTCCCCAGTATGTCTCTGTCGCTCCAGCAACAGAACCCGATAATCCACCTGACTTTCCTTCCTGCATTAATACAATCGCTGTTAAAGCCACACAAATAACTGCAAAAATAACAGTTACAATAATCTTAAAAACTGCCACGATACCACCTCCTGCCAAAATCAAATACACGGTAGGATTATATCATAAACATTTCCAGGTTTCAACCCCAATTTTCTTTAAATTTCCCCATTTCTTAAAACCCTTATAATCATATTAGCATCAAAACTTCCCAACAGAAAAACACAGCCGGAATGGGGAAAGAAATTCCTTCCCCACTCCAGCGTCTCCTTCTATCCTCTCTAATTCCCCCCAAAACAAAACGGATTCCGGTAAACCGCCCCGCTTTCAAGCTCCTCCTCCAACCGAAGCAGCTGATTATACTTTGCCACCCGATCACTCCTGCAAGGTGCCCCGGTCTTAATCTGCCCGGCATTTACCGCAACCGCCAAATCCGCAATAAATGTATCTTCGGTCTCTCCGCTGCGGTGAGAAATAATCGTCTGATATCCCGATCTCTGAGCCAGTGAAATTGCCTCCATCGCTTCAGAAACCGTTCCAATCTGATTCACCTTTACAAGAATCGCATTTCCTGCTCCAAGCTCAATTCCCTTTTTTAACCTCTTCGTATTGGTTACAAACAGATCGTCCCCAACCAACTGTACCCGGTCTCCAAGCTCCTTGGTCAATTCTACCCATCCGTCCCAATCTTCCTCATGAAGTCCGTCCTCTATCGAAACTAAAGGAAATTTCTCTGTCAGCCGCTTATAATAGGCAATCATCTCCTTAGCTGACCGAACCACAGTCTCCCCACTCATCCGACTTTCTCCTGGAAAGACATATTTTCCGCTCTTCTCGTCATAAAGTTCACTTGCTGCTGCATCCATTGCAAACACAATATCCGTTCCGGTTCGATACCCTGCCTTTTCTGTCGCCTTTGTCAAATAGTCAAATACGGTAAAAGCATCTTTTACATTCGGTGCAAATCCTCCTTCATCTCCAACAGCCGTTACATGTCCGTCTTCTTTTAAAAGTGTCCGAAGGTGATGATAAATTTCTGTAATCATCCGCAGTCCTTCCCGATAACAGCAGGCTCCGACCGGCATAATCATAAACTCCTGCCAATCCAAATCTGATGTAGTATGAGCACCCCCATTGCAGACATTGCTCATAGGTACAGGAAGCTGCCGTGCATTAGTTCCTCCTAAATAGCGATACAAAGGCAGTCCCAAACTATTTGCCGCTGCCTGTGCTACCGCCATAGAAATTCCAAGAATTGCATTTGCCCCATAATTTCCCTTATTTTCACTTCCATCCGCTTCGATTAAAAGCCGATCAATCCGATGCTGATCTGCTGCGTTTTCATGAAGAATTGCTTGTTTTAATTCGGTATTCACATGTGCGACTGCCTTTAAAACTCCTTTTCCCTGATATCGTTCCTCCTGATCCCGAAGTTCCACTGCCTCAAACTTTCCAGTTGAAGCACCAGACGGCACCGCTGCTCTTCCCCGCATCCCGTCCGCCAAGGTTACTTCTACCTCTAAAGTAGGATTTCCTCTTGAATCTAAAATTTCTCGTCCCAATACCTCAACAATTTCCATATATTCCTGCATAAATGATATTCCTCCTAAGCCGCTTCTTTTTTTATCATCATTCCCGTTTTTCTATTATTTTATGCCCTTTTTATCATAAATCAAAAAACAGCCTTATTCAGAAATAAAAACATCCTTTACCCTTCTCCGATAAAACGTCCTATATCGATCCGTCCAAATCCCTGTCTCCGGCTTGCCAATCCAAGATCCCAAGCTGTCTCACAGAGCCGTCTCTTTATCATCATATTAGAATAAGCAGGATTTTGCGATAACAACAGTGCAACAGCACCAGCTTGAGCAGTATAAATGATACCGCTTTCCATTTACTCTAATTTTGTCCGATGAATCATCAGATTTAAAATCTCGGTATCTGTACTTTTCATACCGACTCTTCCAATATATCCCATACTTTTAATGGTTCCCTCTACATCTTCCTGTACAATACCTTCTCCCGGCTGGAAAGAATGAAGTCCGCTTCCCATATAGTAAGCCAAAATAGCAGCATCCACTGCTGAAGCAATCTTAGCGGCACAGGAAGATTTTGCACCATCGCAGACAATCCCTCCGACATTTCCGATGGTATTTGTAATAGTAAGACAGACAGCAGAATATCCTCCCCCATGCAGATACGTAATCGCCGCCCCGGCTCCGCATGCCGCACTGACGGCTCCGCAATAAGCAGACAGACTTCCTACATATTTTTTTTGATGAATCGCAATTAAATTGCTGACTACCAATGCCCGATATAACATCTCCCGGCTGACCTTCCAATGCTCTGCAAATGCCATAACCGGAAGAGAAACCGTCATCCCTTGATTTCCGCTTCCTGAATTAATCACAACCGGCATAGAACATCCGCCCATCCGTGCATCCGATCCCGCTGCCGGATATGCCCTTGCCAATACTTTTACATCTTCTCCATACACCCGCAGCAGCGTCCTTCCTACCTCGGCTCCATAAGCATGACGCAGCCCTTCTTCCGCAATCGCTCGGTTATATTCCATCTGGCGATCTAAAATTTGGGCTACATCCGCAATATCCACCTCATCCGCAAAGATCAGAATATCTCGTACATTTAAAATACTGCGATCCACATAGTCAGGGGCATCTTCACTAATTGTATTTTCAAAAATAATTTCTCCGTCTTTTACGATTTTCGCGATAAGAGTATGGCGGTTGACAATGGTCACTTCCGCCTCATGTTCTCCCTTTCTTACCCTAGCCACGACATAAAGATTTTCCACATCTTCCTTTAAGCGGCACTGACAAAACCCCTCTGCTGCAAGCTGTTTTGTCCGCTCAATATCTTCCTCTGTTACCCCTTCTAATACCTCTAATTCTTTTTCTGCATTGCCCCCAACTACTCCTAATACAGCCGCTATATCAATTCCTTTTAATCCTCCAGAATTCGGCACGGTAACTCCTTTTACATTTTTAATAATATTTCCGCTGCAATACATCTCTATTCCATCAGGAAACTCCCCTAATACTTCTCTTGCCTTTGCTGCTGCATAGGCAATGGCAATCGGCTCTGTACACCCAAGTGCCGGCACCAATTCATCTTTTAAGATCTTTACATAGGCTTCGTATTTTTTTTGGTCCATCCTCTTTTCTCTTCCTCTCTTCCTCTTCTCTTTTCTTCTGTCTTTTTTTATTTTTTCTCCTGCACAAGCATCACATCCAAATATCGTACAATCTCCCGCCATGCCTCTTTTGATTCCGGCAAAAGAGAACCTGCCATTTGAAATACATGAAACATTCCTTCATACACACTAAACCGAATTTTGCCATGTTGTGCTTTTACTTTTTTGGCTACCTGTTCCGAATCACTTAATAGCATTTCATAACTGCCCACCTGAAGCAGCATCGGCGGAAACCCGTCAAATTCCCCAAATAGAGGAGAAATATAAGGATTTTTCGGATCAGCATCTCCCACATAATCTAAATTTTTTATCATACTGTCCTCGGTATTTCCAAACAAAGGATCTCTGTGATAATTGGTGGTATAAGACTCCCCGCTTCCCGTTAAATCCGTCCAGGGAGACATTAAAATCAAACCTCCCGGAAGAGATTCTCCTCTGTCTTTTCGATAGTGGCACAGAGCCAAAGCCAAGCCTCCCCCAGCGGAATCTCCGGCAAGAAAAATCTGCTGATCGCGGTATCCCTTTTGAAGCAGCCAGTTATAGGCTTCTGCAGCATCTTCTAAAGCTGCCGGAAAAGGATGTTCTGGTGCCACCCGATAATCGATGGTCAGCACAGAACCTCCTCTCAATGCCTTGCTGTAGAGCACGGCAAAATCCCGATAGCGATTCTTCATAGGTCCGATATAGCCGCCTCCATGCAGCTGCAAAATCACTCGATTATCGGTCAGTTTTTTAGGCTGCAGATATTCCATTGAAAATTGATCCATAGCAATGGTTTCTAGCTGAAACGGAATTGGACAGATCCATTCCGGCTCTTTTGGTTCTTTGCGGTACTCCCCATTCTGAAACTTATGCCCAGAAGAAGTAGAAGTAATATCCTGAATTAATTCCCGCATCAGCTTTCCTCTTACACTTTCTGGATGGTGCAGTACCTTTTCCCGAATCTGCCTTTTTTGTTTAATTAACATCTCTTTTTTCCGACTATACTGCAGTGCTTTTCTTTTTCTTTCTATTCTCTTCCACATAGTATCTCTCACTTTCCTTTTCATTCCCATTTTCTCCATAAATAGAAAAATATCCGCTTTCTCCAAATATTTCTCTAAATTTCTCTAAATATGAAATCGCCGAATCAGTTCATCTTTCGCTTTTCGATCTCCAAAGATCATCGTTCCAGCAAATATAATAACCGAACTGCCAAGTGCTAAAAATGTCATAAGAGGTTCTGTTACAATATGAAAAAAATAAAGTCCTACCGGAATCGCACTTAATATTACATACTCGATTTGAAATAAAATATAGCTCTGCCAATTCATAAAGTTTACAATCTGCAGTACCAGCATGGAACATTCTGCTACTAGAAGAATTCCCGGTACAGCATAATTTACAGACCATCCCTCATATCCGATCAGATAATCAATCCAGACAACCAAAAGTTCTGCCGCCAATGTCTGCACCATAATCTTTGCCGCCGGATTTGCATTTCTTTGAATGGAATATCCCAATGTAATAATTGCATATAGGATTACGGCAATCACAATTCCAGACCAAAAAAATCCATGGTAATTCATTAAATTAACTGCCAATAGTACCACTCCTGTTACAACCGAAATAAACATAAACAGCCGAATAAAAATATGATATTTATGCACATCAAATACAATCTGCGGATAAAGAAGCACCTGGTTTCCTTCTGTTCCATCCGACTGCGGTACCGTTCTGCAAAGAGGACAAACCGGTTCACTCTCTGCCACTTCAATATGACACTGATTACACCATTTCATAATACACCCCATTACTTTCTACTTTTACTGCTATGCCATGTTCGGAAAGCTTTTTAAAAAAATGCCGCTGTATCGAAGTATCTTCCAGCACCGAACTAAATGTAAATACTATCTCTTCCTGATAGGAACAGACAATACACTTCATCGGCTGTTTTTTAGAAACTCCCATAATAAAATGAAACCGTTCCACATAGGGCTGATATTCCGGCAAAACTTTAATAATGCCAAGATTGGATATGGTAGTGGTAAATCCCTTTGCCGAATGTTCATAAATCACTTTAATCCCTATATTTTTAATAAACAGCGGAAGCATCCTAAGATACCAATGCTTTTCATTTCCCACATTATAAGAGATCAGTTTTTCCAAACGCTCTTTTGTTAATTCTTTCTCGGATCTTGCCTTTACACAGTCAAGAATCTCCTCAAATGTATACTCTTCTTTCTCTGCCAAAAAACCAACAATGACCGCCGCAAAAAAATTTCGAATCGTAGTAGACTCAAAAAATGCCCGTAAATTCACCGGCATATTAATCCGAATCGGAAGAGAAGAGGGCTGTTTATTCATATTTTCCACATAAATGCTTTCTATTAAAACAGCTAAAAAATATTGGGTTACACTAACCTGATACCCTTTACAAACCTGCTTTAACGATTTTAAATCAATATAACCATGTAAAACTCCTACTTTTAATCCTCCCAAAGCATCTCCTTTTAATTGATAAGCATACTCCTTTCCATAGCCTTCTGTCTTCATCTTCTTATAATATTTTTGATAACTGTCCTCCATATTAAAAGAAGCATCTTGGCTGGGCATATCCGAAAGAAAAGAAAGTTCCTCTCTATGTGCCAGCCGCAGATATTGATAGAGCAATTCCTTTAAAAATAAAATCGCTCCGTTTCCGTCCGTAAGCCCGTGAAAAACTTCTAAATTAATCCGACACTCATAATAACTGACTCGAAAGAGATATTGATTATTGGAATAAGGATCAATATATCTGCAGGGATACGTAAATTCCTCTTCTATCTTAGGAAGCTTTTTATTGGTTTCATAGTAGTACCAAAATACACCCCGCCGCAGTCTTACATGAAAAATTTCAAACCAAGGGGTTACAATTTCTACTGCCTGCTGCAGCTTTTTAGGATCAATCTTTTCCTTTAATGTAACAGACATACGATATACGCTGCTTAATTGGCTGCTTGCAATTACCGGATAAATTTTTGCTGTATTATCTAGTTTATGCCATTTATCTTCCTCTCTTCGATTTTCTTCCATTTTTCTTTTCCCTCTTTTATCTATACCTTTTTATGTATCATATCATTTTCTAATCACTTCTACAAGTCCTGTTATTTTGATAAAGAGGTCGCCAGAGTGCATCAAAGGCAGGCTGT
>CAJUEI010000086.1 GCA_910585255.1 uncultured Lachnospiraceae bacterium | reverse complement strand
AAAAGTTAGAACGTCTTCTGCTTCTGTCGATCCACTAGGATTTTTTGCCATTCTTGAATGGCAAAAAAAGGGGTGTGTTTAGCCCGCTGTACGGGCGAATTGCACCCCGTTCCGTCCGGCTGGATACACGTAAATTCAGAAGCATTAGACGTTCTTACTTTTTGGAGAGCGGAACAGCGGGAAGAGATTGCTTCCCCACTCTAGCGTCCTCCCCCCAAACAAAAACAGACTGGATCTCTGTAATCCAGCCTGTAAACATTTGGTTATCATTCATACAAATATCAAAATGGTTTTATCTGTTATTAAAATCCTCTGAACTTGTATTATTCTAATCTGTTTATTTTCTGATGTGGAACAATTACTTATCTGAGACAATTACTTATGTGAAACGATTCCTTATGTGAAACATTTCTTTATGCAACACAAACATTTACTGCACGAACTTTTTTACTGTCTTTTGGATCTGCTTCTGTGTCAAATGTAACCTTTTGACCTTCTTCTAATGTTTTGAAACCTTCCTTCTGAATAGCGGAAAAATGTACAAATACATCCCCACCGTTATCATCTGTAATAAATCCATAACCTTTCTCTGAATTAAACCACTTTACTGTACCACTGTTCATATTCCAGTACCTCCATTTTCATATTTGCAATAACTGTTGAATCTTTCCATATCACCCTTCATAAAAAAGAAGTGTATACGCAAACCGAAAAAAACCTGCATACACACCAGATGAAAAGTTCAATTTGATTACATGAGTATAGTATCATATTTACTATGAAAAGTCAATGAAAAAACCACTAATTTGTAACCAAATTCTATTTTTGCGTAGTAAATTGGTACCATTTTATATAGGATAATACTGCTAATTATATTGTTATATCTAAATTGGAAAAACCTGGTATTTATTTTCCCTATTCCGTTTTTTTTCTTCCAATTTCTTACTTTTTTTCTTCTATTTTTTTCCTTTTACTTTTCCATATTCTTCCTGATTTTCTGCCTTTTTTAGTGCATTTCTGCTCTCTATTTTCTTGATTTTTTCTTTTCCTTTTTCTCCTTTTGGTATCATTATAATCTCTCAATCACCAGAAACAATAGGGGTAGCCATAGAAGTTCCACTCTTTCTGGTATAATAAAAATTTTCTTCTGTTCGAAGGGATATCGGCTTTCCTAAACGCTTACAAGAACAGATATTGGAACCTGGTGCAACTAAATCTGGTTTTATAATACAGGAAAAATTTGGTCCTCTTCCTGAATAATCGGTATCGGAACTTCCCTCTGAAGATCCCACTGTAATTACTTTTCGGCTAATCCCCGGGGTTGTAACGGAACCCTCTCCCGGTCCGTTATTTCCGGCAGCCACACATACAATTAATCCACTGTCCCATACCCGATTGACGGCTCTTACTAATTCGGAGTCCTCTCCTACTTCTTCTTTTTCTATTGTTCCTACCGAAATATTTACAATCTGTATATGATAGCGTTCTCGGTTTTCAAGAATCCAGTCTAATGCCCGCATTAATGTAGAAATATTTCCGTTCCCCCGAAAGTCCAATACTTTTAAAGCTATAATATCTGCCTCTGGTGCAATTCCACAATAGATCCCATTTGACATACTTCCGTTGCCTGCTGCAATTCCCGCAATATGTGTTCCATGTCCATAGTCATCATACATCCAATTTCTATAATTTACAAAATCTCTAAATGCCAATATCCGATTATCAAAATCCGGGTGCATGGTAATCCCCTCTGCTGATAAGGAATTGTCAGTATTTTTTTATTGTTTGTCAGTGGAATTGCCCAGCAATGAAAAGTTCCAATTTAGAAGCAGTTTTTGCTGATCAAATACGAAAATTTTTTTAATCAGCAGTTCTTGTAATTTTAAAGATGAAAGCCACTCTTGTTCTTCTTTTTGTTTTTTTAAAAATATTTCTTTTTTCTTATATTGTATCTGTAATTTTTCTAAATTTTCTTCTTTTATTTTTATTTGGTTATTCCATTGAGAATATACTTCTTTTTCCATTTTTTTATAGATATAGTCTTGATATTTTATTGTTTTTTTTCTGTGAATTTGTTCCTGTTCTTTTTCTACCTGTCGGAGTTTTTTCTGCAGTTCTTTTTCTTTTTGTTCCACTATTTGATTTTGTATCGTCTGAATTTTTTCCTGCAGTTGATAAATGGTAAGCATCGTTGAAAGATATTGTTTTATAATTTGAATTATGATATCGATTTCTAATCTTTTTACACAATAATCGGTTTCTGTAATATAACGAGTGGTACAGATAAAGTATGGGTGTTTTGTTTTTCTAATTTGAAGTTTCCTTTGGCATGCACCACAGTATAATTTTCCTGCAAATAGATAAATACTTTTCGTTTTCTGTTTTTGTTTTGAGTTTCTTCTTTCTTTTTTTCTTTTCATTATCTCCTGTACTTCTTCAAAAACTTCTGATTTTATTATTGGTATGTGATGATTTTGGATCTGTTTCCACTCTTCTTTTGCTTTTAAAGAACTTTTTTTTGTGGTCTTTTCTGTTTTATATTTATCATAGTACATATCCCCTATATAAAAGGAATTTTTTAATATTTGGCTAATTGTACTGGGATTCCAAAGTGCTGTTTGTGTACGTGTAGGAATTTTTTTATGGTTTAGAAATTGTGCAATTTCATAGAGAGTTTTTTCTTGCAGAGCAAGGGAAAATATTTTTTGAACTACTTCTGATTCTTCTTGATTTATTTTAATAGCGTGTTTATTTACCGAGTCTTTTTGATAGCCATAGGGCGGATAAGGGCTGAGATATTGTCCTTTTTCTTTTTTGATTTTTAACGACATTTTTACTTTCTCAGACAAATCTTTACTGTACCAGTCATAGAAAAATGTCTGAAATGCAGATACAAAATCCATCTCTGCCCCGCATTTTTTTGCACTGTCATAGTTATCATTTAAAGAAATAAAACGTACTCCTAAAAAAGGAAAAATTTGTTCTATATAGGTGCCTAATTCTATATAATCTCTGGAAAAACGTGAAAGGTCTTTTACTATAATACAATCGATTTTTCCGGCTTTTACTTGTTCTAAAAGCTGCTGCACAGCGGGACGATTAAAATGAATCCCGCTATAACCGTCATCAGCAAATTCTAAAATTTTATAATTCGTCCATTCTTTCTGATTTTGAATAAACTGTAATAATAGATTTCGTTGATTTTTAATACTATTACTTTCTTCTCTTGCAGGTTCTTCTTTCGAAAGCCGAAGATAAATTGCAATAGAAAATATAGGATAATACATAATGGTATTACCTCCTAATATATAATTGAAATACAATACGATTTTTTTCAAAAAGTTCAATTCTTTTAATCGCAAAATTAAAATATTCTAATTTATCAAACTGGTTTTGTAATTGAAAAATATCTGTTTCTTTTTCCTGCACTTTTATATTTCTTTGATTTTCTAAATTTTTTATTTTTTCTGTTTCTTCTAATTTTTTTATAAAAAACTGTTCTTCTTCTATTGTTCCTCTTTGGTAATCTTTATAAGATTCACTTATCATTCTTTTTACTGATAAAATCTGGTTTTCTATTTTTTTAATTTCTTTTTCTTTTCTGTTTAAATACTTATTTTTATTGTGTTTTTTTAATTCTTTTATTTTATTTTCAAAGATAATATTTTGATTTTGAAGAATTTTTTCTAATAATAAAATTATGCAGGAAGATAAGGCTTCTTCTGAAATCTGCTTTTTTTTACATTGCAAAGCATCTATTCGTTTTGCCCGGCAGCAGAAAAAGATTGCTTGTTTACCATCTCTTCGAACGGATAGTTCTTTTTTACAATCTCCGCAGTACAGATATCCTTTCCATCTGTCTTGTTCTTTCTGCTTTTGTATTCTTTCTTTTTGTTCTGCTTCTCCTCTTTTTTCTTTAACAGATAAGGAATCCATTCCTTTTTCGATACCAAGACGAGAAATGATTTGCTGAATACTTCCTCTCTGCCATGCTAAAAGAGGTTCCCCTTCTATACAATAAATAGATCCTGTCCGTCTGTAGTCGGATGGGCGATATACTCGATTTTGGTACAGCCATGTTATTATGTCCCTCTGACTTTTTCCTTCCAAAGTAAGCTGTAAAATTTTTTTTACAATTTCAAAAGCATTGGAATCCAACACTAAGATGCGTTTTCCTTCCTGTATTTTAATTTGGTATCCATAAGGGGCATAACTTCCCATATAATTTCCCTGTTTTTGATAAAATTTTTTTACTTCTTTTACTTTTTGTGCTGTATCATATACATATAGTTCATTGATTAAATTTTTTAAGTTTCTATCTAATAATGCTCCTTTTTGACTGCAGCTGTCAAATTCATCTGCAATCGAAATAAAACGAACTCCTAAAAAAGGGAATATTTTATCAATATAAGCTCCTGTTTCTAAATAATTTCTTCCAAGTCGGGAAAAATCTTTTACAATTACACAATTTACTTTTTTTGCCCGAATATCTTCCATTAACTGCAAAAAACCAGCTCGTTTAAAATTAGTACCGCTCTCTCCTAAATCGGTATAACAGCGATAGAGGGAGATGTCTTCTTGTTGTGCTAAATACTTTTTCGCTATTGCTATTTGTGAGGTAATAGATTCTCTTTTTATAGTATGATCAACAGAAAGTCTTGCATAAATTCCGGCTGAATATTTGCCCTTTTTCAATTCTTTCATTTTTTCCTTTTCAAACCCTTTTAATCCCATTCAATCCCTATTTGCTTAAATCTTATATATCGTTTATTCAATAAATTAATTTTTCTTTCTATTAATTTTTCTTTCTATTAATTTTTTATTCTGTCTCTTTTTTGCTGTTCTTTATTTTTTATAAGACTATTACGGTTTCTTTAGGATAATGTTTTTTTTATTATTTAAAATAAAATTTACAATTCCTCCTTCTTCTACTTCTATACGATTAATTAAAGAAAGGTTCTGTTTTCTCCAGAGATACTCTTGCCTGTCTTCTTTTTTCTCTAGATATTTTTGTTGTTTTATAATGATTTCTTCTATTTGTTTTTCCTGCTCCTGATAAAAATAAAAAAGAGAAACGGCTTCCTCTTGTGTAAGAACACCCTTTGCAATATTTTGTTCTAAGCTATGATAAAGTTTTTGATACTCTTCTTTGTACTTTTTTAATTTTTCCTGTTCCTGTTTTGCTATTTTATAAAAGATGGTTTCTTCTTGCCTAGGATTATTTTTATTATTTTTTAAATAAGATGTCATAATGTTATCGATGTATTCTAATAAAACAGACTCTTTTATACTATGCCTGCTGCACCCAAGCCCTTTATTTTTAGTAGAACAGATATAAAAGATTTTTTCTTGTCCTTTATATTGGTTTTTACGGCGAATCATCTGTTTTTTACAATCGGCACAGAATAAAAGACCGGACAAGGAATGGATCTTATGGATATTCTTTTCAGTTCTTACTGGTATAGAAAGAAGTTTCTGTACCATATAATAGTCCTCTTTGGTTATAATCGCTTCATGACAATCGGCAACACGAATCCAATCCTCTTTTCTCTTAGCGGCTGATTTTTTTATTTTATAACTGATTCGTTCTTGTTTTCCCTGTACAAGTGTCCCTGTATAAGTTTCATCCTCTAAAATTCTCTTTACCGCAGCAGCAGACCATTTTGCAAATACCTTTGTTCCAAATCCGGTATAATAGCTTTCTCCATGAAACCGCTTATACTCCATTGGAGATAAAATTCCTGCTTGATTTAAATATTCCGCAATTATCCGCATACTTATTCCTGTCAGTCTCCACTGGTAAATTCTTTTTACTATTTCAGCCGCATAAGGATCTTTTACCAACTGATTTCGATCTTGTTTTGACTTCGTATATCCATAAACAGCAAATGCCCCAATAAATTTTCCCTTTTCCCGCTTTATTTGCTGATGACTTCTGACTTTTTGAGAAATATCCTGACAATAAGAATCATTGATAAAATTTTTAATTGGAAGAAGCAAAGAAGTTTCACTCTCTGCTGCTGTTTTACTGTCATAGTGATCGGAAACGGCAATAAATCGTATATTCTGCACTGGAAATATTTTTTGAATCCATCTTCCAACTTCTATATAATTTCGTCCAAATCGTGACAAATCTTTTACAATAATACAATTTATTTTTTTATCCGAAAGATCCTCCATCATCCTTTTCCATGCCGGTCTTTGAAAATCTACGCCGGAATATCCATCATCTATATAACTATCATAAATTTTTATATCTTCCTTCCCCTTTACAAAAGATTCAATTATTGCCTTCTGTGAACCAATACTATTGCTCTCCCCCAGATTCCCCATCCGATCCTCCCGGGATACTCTTAGATAAGCAGCGGCATAAAAACAGTCTTCCTGCATCCTCTTATCTCCACTCTGTTTTTTATTATTTTATGATAATGCAGGTATGTTCTATTCTATTCTCTCTTCCAAATAAGAATGAATCAATCCCATTCTCTGAAATTCATAATATACACCATCTTCCTCAACACTTTTGCATACCACATCTGCCATCTGTTTTAACTCCGAACAAGCATTTCCCATCGCAACGCTTACTCCGGCACATACCATCATTTCATAATCATTCATACTGTCCCCAAAAGCAATCGTATCTTCCAATTCTGCCCCATAATGCTGACAAACCCGTTCCATACCCTTTCCTTTATCCACTCCCCGCCAAATAATCTCTCCGTTAAAACAATTTCTGCTGCCTCCATAAGGATGTACCACAAAAGAAAACCGATCCTCTAAATATCCCTTTGCCCTCTCTACTGCCTCTAACGTTGTACTGGTAAAACAAATCTTATATGCCCCATTCTGAGGATATTCTTTATAAGGCAGAATAGGAATTCCAACCTCAATCTCCCTCTGCATCCGAATTAATTCGGAATTGGTCTGATCGGGTTTTGCTGTTCGAAGAAGTCTTTCCATCTGCGGATCGGTAAAGATTCCTTCTGGACTTTCAATCCTGCAAAAAATGCCATAAGCATGAAAAATAGAAAGACACTCCTGTATTACCTCCTCCGAAAGCAGCCGATCAAAAATCACCTTTTCCTCTACCTCAATATGCCCTCCCGCACTTGCAATTACTCCGTCAAATCCTATATCTAAAATATCGCTTCCAATAATCGGCATATTTCGTCCTGTACATAAAAATACTTTATGTCCGTTTTCTCTTGCCTTACATACCGCCTCTGCTGCCAGCAAAGAAGGCTTTGCCATAGCAGCTACCAGTGTCCCGTCAATATCTAAAAATATTAATTTTTTATCCATATTTTTCCTCCTGTATATTGCTTTTTTTAATAAACAGATAAGGCACTGTATGTTTCTTTATAAATACCATTTCGTACCTTATCTGCCCTCTATTTCCTTATTTTCTGCAAATTGCAGCTACTGCTTGATTGGTTCCTATTTTTCCCGGCTTTCTCTTCTCAATCCGTTTCTCATCCGGCAAATCAGTAAAAATCATAGGAATTACGGTATCATAACCTGCTTTTTTAATCTGTTCCTGTTCAAATGCAATCATAACCTGTCCCTTTTGAACCACATCTCCATCTTTTACATAAGCAGTAAAATACTTTCCTTGTAAATTTACGGTATCTACCCCAATGTGAATTAAAATTTCCGTCCCATACTTGCTGCGGAAACAAACGGCATGTTTTGTATCAAATACACTGATAATCGTTCCGTCAGCAGGGGCATAGACTTTTCCTTCAGAAGGAATCACAGCAATTCCGTCACCTAAAACCTTATTGGCAAATGTCTCATCTTTTACCTCCTCCATAGCAATCAATTCTCCCTGGGTATATCCGAAAAATTCTTCTCTTTCTGGTGCATCCAAAACTTCCTCTTTTTCTGTCTCTTCTATTGCTTCTAAAATATCTTTCTGCTCTCCTGCTGGTTTTGTCTCTGTTGTCTCAGCCGGTGTCCGATCCATAAATCTTCCAAGAACAACGGTCATAATAAAACCTCCGGCAATTGCAACGGCATGTGCAATTACATAATTAACATATCCGTTTCCAGTCGGATCTGCCAATGCAATTCCGGGAAGTACCGTTGTTCCGAATCCGACTGCCGCCAGATTGGTCAGATAGACAACCGTTCCGCCTAAAGCCCCGCCGATGCATCCTCCAATAATAGGAAAACGATATCTTAAATTAATACCAAACAATGCTGGTTCTGTAATTCCAAATAAAACCGAAACAAAACTAGGAATACAGAGTTCTCTGACCTTTGTGTTCTTTCGATGCATCATAAGATAGCCAAGCACGGCTCCTCCCTGTGCAATAATCGCAACTGACATTAAAGGATTTAGAAAATTCCGCCCGGTATCTGCCAAAAGCTGTGCCTCAATTGCCCCGAAGATATGATGCAGTCCTGTAATTACCACTAATTGCTGCAGTCCAGAGAAAATCGCATATCCTACTACACCAAGATTTTGTGTCACCCATACTAAAACATTCGTAATACCAGAAGAAAGTCCCCGTCCTACCGGACCGATTACCGTAAATAACAGAAGAGCTCCCACCAATGTGGTAAGCAGTGGTGATAATAACAGCCGTATCATCTCTGGTACTTTTTTCTCAAAGAAAAGATCCAACTTTGCCGTTACAAATCCCATTAACAGTGCTACAATAATACCGCCCTGAAATCCTACCAAGTCCACACCCAATCCAAAAATATGTAAAGTTGTGACCTCCACTGTCCCCTGTGCTGCTGAATAGGCATTGGCAAGACTGTCACTTAACATAATACATCCCATTACAATTCCAAGAATCGGTCGCCCGCCAAATCGTTTACAGGCACTATAGGCAACAGCAAGCGGAAGAAATCCGAAAATTGCTCCAGATGAAATATTAATCAGCCGATTAATTCCATATAAGGTATCATTTCCCTTTACAATCTCCATATTTCCAAGTACTCCAGAAAGTCCAGTAAGCAGTGCCGCTGCAAGAATACCCGGCATAATGTCGACAAATACATCCGACAATGCTTTAATAATTCTTTGAAGCGGATTCATCTTTTTATTTGCCACTGTCTTTAAATCACTTAAACTCATATTTTTCATATTGTTATGTTCTGCAAATACTTCATAGACATCATTTACCAGCCCTGCACCGAATATAATCTGCACCTGATCCCCGGCTACAAATACCCCTTTTGCAAGATCCACCTCTTCTATTGCCTTTAGATCTGCCTGATCATTATCTCTTAATACAATTCGAAGACGTGTCGCACAATGAGCAACCCCTTGAATATTTTCTTTACCGCCCACCAATTTGGTAAGTTCTACTGCGATCTTTTCATATCTTTGCCGCTTATTCGCATCCATTTCACATACCTCCTGTTTCTTTGCTCCATTATTCTATTCAGAAGCATTTCCCATCCCGATTCCCTCCGTGGCCACAGTAAAGAAACGTTATTCCTTTTTTTCTTTGCCTCTTGTAATTCTTATTATACCCTGATATAATGAAAAACATATGGAGAAATGTGACATAGACATTGGACATTGTGACTACTCTTCTAAACAATTCTTCTTTTATATCCAACATTATAAAATTACAACTATAAAAAATTAGGAGGATTTGATTATTATGCAGCATTTTATTTTTTCCAATGATTTTTCCAGAAATATTGACGCTATGATTTATACCTGCGGATATGAAAACTGCTCTCCCGGACACAGCTACGGTCCGGTTATGCGAAAAGGTTATCTAATCCACTATATCTTAAATGGATGCGGCATCTACAAAGCCAGAGGAAAACTTTTCCACTTAAAAGAAGGAGATGCCTTTTTAATCTGTCCAGACGAATTAATCTACTATGAAGCAGACAGCAAAACCCCTTGGAGCTATACCTGGATCGGCATACAGGGCATTAAAGTAAAAGGGTATTTTGAACGCACTTCCCTTCTTGAGCAGCTTATCTTTCGCTATGGACAAGACGATGCTCTGCGTCTCTGTCATGAAAAGATGTTTGAAGCCGACAAACTGCCGAAAAACCGTGATTTTATTATGAACAGCATTATGTATGAATATCTGTTCCTTTTAGCTTCTAAATTCCCCAACAGTCAAACCTCTATTAATGAAAAAAAATCTGACTATGTAGAAGAAGCACTCAACTATATTGAAAGCAACTACTGCGATCCCATTACAATTCAAGATATTGCCAACCATCTCAATCTTAACCGCTCCTACCTGCACCGCCTTTTTAAAGCCTATACGGGATTCTCTATCCAAACCTATCTGTTAGACTACCGAATCCGTCAAGCCTGTATCCTATTAAAAACAACTTCCCTCTCTATACGAGTGATCGCCCATTCCGTCAGCTACGCCGATCCGCTGTACTTTTCCAAGCTATTTCGTCAAAAAAAGGGACAAAGCCCTAGTGAATACCGGGCATACAGCCAAAATTATCCCGATTCCTAATCTTTGTATAGCAATTCCTTCACTCCTCCCCCCGTATCAAGTATAGCGATTCCAACATGTCGTCCTAATATTCCTCTCTGATGCACCTTTCTGCTTCCGACAATCTCATGTACCCTATCCATTTTCTGCCTCCTATTCTATTTTTTCTTCTTCTCCTTTTCAGTATATTCAACTTTCCATCTGCTGTCTAAGTCTTCCTTTTTTTGCTCTATAGTACTTTCGCTCTATCTTTTTCTATTTACTTGCAATCTTCTACGGCTAGTAGTATACTAAAGAAGAATGATTCTAGCACCAATTCACAAATGACATTTCTATACAGCACAATAAGATACTAAATAAATCCACATATTTCGCCTTAATTTTACTGCAAAATACTTATTTCCCGTATCCATATCGATATGGTTTTTTATTCGCAGTCTTTTATAGGCTGCGGTCTTTTTGTACATTTTTTATTCTCCTACAAAAGATACGCTACTATAAAACAAGCCTTACGGCAATATCTAAGAAAGGAGATTCCTATGACAATTGGAAATTATCTTGCCTATCTAGGAATAGACGGAACCGAAATCCTATCAGAAGAAACAAAGACAGAACGCTATATCTGCAAAGCATTTCAGCTAAAAAAGAAACCCAACCCCGAACCGAATACTGCTTCTATTCGAATTCACGAATACAGACGCAGAAACTCCGCTCCCTCTGCCCTAGTTTCAAACACTCTTTAATTCCCTTTTCCAAACTCCTATCTTCTAACAAAAAAGAAGCGGCACACCACCGCTTCCTTTTTTTATTTTACAACAATATTGTAAATTCGCCCCTTTACATAGATTTCCTTTACAATCGTTTTATCCTTAACTGCCGCCAAAACCGCAGGCTGTCCCATCACCTTTTCTTTTACAGTCTCCTGTTCCTCTTCCAGTCCAACCCCCACGGTTGCCTTTACCTTACCATTTACCTGAACCGCAATTTCCACCATTGATTCCACAGTCTTATCCTCGTCATATTCCGGCCAGTTCTGCTGATAAAGCCGTCTTCCATCCCCATAACTCTCCCATAACTCCTCCGTTATATGAGGTGCAACCGGATTCAATAAGATCAGCAATGTCTGATACTCCTTCTTCGTCACACTGCCCTTTCGATAAAACTCATTAATCAATGCCATCATTGCTGCAATTGCCGTATTAAACTTTAAATTTTCAAAATCCCCGGAAACCTTTTTTATCGTCTGGTGCATCTTTGTCTCTAAGTCCGCCGAATAAGCCTCTTCTTCTGTCAGCATATCCTGCAGCTTCCATACTCGATCCAAAAACCGCCGACACCCCTTTACTCCTTCCTGCGACCAAGAAGCACTTAAATCAAATGCACCGATAAACATCTCATAAGTCCGAAGCGTATCTGCTCCAAACTCTCTTACTATATCATCTGGATTTACCACATTTCCACGAGATTTTGACATTTTTTCATTGTTCTCTCCCAAAATCATTCCATGTGATGTTCTCTTCTGATAAGGTTCCGGTGTCTGAACCAATCCCTCATCATATAAAAATTTATGCCAAAAACGAGAATACAGCAGATGCAGCGTGGTATGCTCCATTCCACCATTATACCAATCCACCGGCATCCAATAGTTCAACGCCTCTTTTCCCGCAAAAGCTTCCGTACAATTCGGATCGGTATAACGCAGAAAATACCAAGAAGAGCCTGCCCACTGCGGCATCGTATCCGTCTCCCGCTTAGCTGGTCCGCCGCAGCAAGGACAAGTCGTATTCACCCAATCCGTCATAGCCGCAAGCGGAGACTCCCCATTATCCGTTGGCATATAACTCTCTACCTCCGGCAGCATCAAAGGAAGCTCCTTCTCATCTAACGGCACATATCCGCACTTTTCGCAGCAGACAATTGGAATCGGTTCTCCCCAATAACGCTGTCTAGAAAAGACCCAATCTCTTAACTTATAATTTACTTTTTTCTTTCCAATCCCTTTCTCTGTCAGCCAATCAATAATTACTTCCTTTGCCTTTGGAACTTCTAATCCATCTAAGAAATCGGAATTTACCAATTTTCCGGTACTGGTATTGGTATACGCCGCTTCCTCCACCTTTCCGCCTGCTACCACTTCTATAATCGGAAGTCCAAATTTCTTGGCAAAATCCCAGTCTCTTTCATCATGTGCCGGCACAGCCATAATCGCCCCTGTTCCATAAGTCATTAAAACATAATCCGAAATCCAAATCGGAATTTCTTTTCCATTTACCGGATTCACTGCCCTAATTCCTTGAATTTCCACACCGGTTTTCTCTTTTGCCAGCTCGGTTCGCTCAAAATCCGATTTCTTTGCCGCCATCTCACGATAAGCAATCAAATCTTTATAATTCCCAATTTCTTCTCTATATTTTTCCACCAGCGGATGTTCCGGGGAGATTACCATATAGGTTGCACCAAATAAAGTATCTGGTCTAGTGGTAAAAACAGTCAGTGTCTCCTCTTTGCCTGCCAATTTAAAATCCACTTCCGCTCCGACCGAACGCCCAATCCAATTCTTTTGTGAAACCTTTACCTTCTCAATATAATCTACCTGATCCAAATCCTGAATTAATTTCTCGGCATAATCTGTAATTTTTAACATCCACTGACTTTTTACTTTTCTTACTACTTCACTGCCGCACCGTTCGCAGACGCCATTTACCACCTCTTCATTTGCCAATCCTACCTTACAGGAAGTGCACCAATTAATCGGCATTTCGCTTTTATAGGCAAGCCCCTTCTTAAATAACTGCAGAAAAATCCACTGCGTCCATTTATAATAATTGGGATCGGTCGTATTAATCTCTCTGCTCCAATCAAACGAATATCCCAATGATTTTAACTGTGCCTTAAAATGCTTTACATTATTTTCTGTTACCACTCTTGGATGAATCTGATTCTTAATTGCATAATTCTCGGTAGGAAGTCCAAATGCATCCCATCCCATCGGATACAACACATTATAACCCTGCATCCTTCTCTTCCTAGCCACAATATCCAATGCCGTATAAGGTCTTGGATGCCCCACATGAAGTCCCTGCCCGGACGGATACGGAAACTCTACCAATGCATAATACTTTGGTTTCGAATAATCCGCTGATGCCTGAAATGCTTCCTCCTTCTCCCAAATATCCTGCCACTTTTTTTCCATATCACTTGGATTATACACTCGTCCCATTTTTCCTATTCCTTTCTAAAAACTAATCTATCCTTCTATACCAACCTATAACAAAATAACCTCTTCATCTCCTAATCTAGAGACGAAGAGGTCTGTCATTCGTGGTACCACTCTAGTTTATATAGAATATCCCTATTCTATATACACTCTGCCTTCTATAACGGGAATTCCCGCTCTGCCTACTTTCGATTTCTCGTTTCAGCCAGAGAGCTCCAAGATGAGTTCGAAGATATTCCGCTGCCGTATTCCACCACACTACGGCTCTCTGTAAGTTTCCTACCTTTTACTATTTCTTTTCACAGCCAATTTCCTATTATTTTACTTTTTTTATTATAAAAAGGGTTTTTCTATTTGTCAAGAAATTCTTCAAGAAAGATCCTATAAATTTACTTTAGAACCCTATAAAATAGCAATCTGGTATTAAACATAAAAAAGAAAGTCCCAAAGAGGACGCCAGAGTGCATGAGAAGTCCGCTGTTCCGCTCTCCGAAAAGCAGAAGCTCTAAGACTTCTGAATCTAGGT
>CAJUEI010000085.1 GCA_910585255.1 uncultured Lachnospiraceae bacterium | reverse complement strand
TGTATTTTTTATAGATAATGTAAAAATATCTGTAAAAATAGTAGCATTAATCAATAGTATTTTAATGTCATCGGTAGTGTTTCCAGTATATTTTTTATCGAAAAAAGTATGTAAAACCAATTTTTCTATTCTATTGTCTCTTTTATTAATATTAACTTTGCCGGATATGACATATAGCATAACTTTTATGTCAGAAAATAGTTTTCTTCCAATTATAACATGGTGTTTTTATTTTATGCTTTTAAGTTTGGAATTTCATAAAAAACAATATTGGTATGGTATATGGGCAGCAGTCCTGGCATTTTTAGCCTATTTTAATAAAGAAGTTGCAGCCTATTTAGTAGTTGCCTATGTGTTATTTCATCTTGTTTTATTATTTAGGATTTATTGGGAAAAACAAAAGAATTGGAAAGAATGTTTTTTGCGGCAGATAAAGGTATTAGGTATTTTTATATTTATATTTCTGCTGGGTTATATTTTAAAACTATATTTTATAGCTGGAGAAAGTTCTACAATATATACAAAATTTTTAAATGTCAAGATGAATGATATTTATTATATTTTATTTTTTATTTATGCTTTATTACATAATTTTATGTTTGCTGTTATAAGTTTTTTTATTTTTCCTATAATGATATATTTTTTTGCTGCTAAAAAGATGAATTCATCACAAAAAAACTTATATTTATTAGCATTGTTTGCATTGATTATAGGAGTTAGTGTAACTACTTATATGATTAGTATGAATGAGGATTTTGGTTCGGATAGAATTGCACAGCATTTAAGATATATCTCTCCTATTATAATACCATTTTTAATAATAACAATTAGTTTATTAGCAGAAGATAAAATTTGGGAAAGAGAATATAGCAATAACGAAAAAAATAAAATATGGATGCTGATAATAGGATTTTCATTTGCAGTATTTTTATTATGCTCTAGGATCAAACCAGGTTCACATGTCAGCCAGACGTTATTAAAGTATTATACGTATTTTTATGAAAGATTTAATTATATTTTTACTTATGAGGATATGCCTGTTACATTTGATGGAAGTGTACTTATTTATAAGATATGTGTTATCGTTGGGTGTGTTATTATTACAAAGTTAATATTTTCTCATAAAGGAAAAAGTGCTTTTTGGATTTTTATTATTTTGATGTTTTTTATTAATATATGGAATAATGCTTTAGCAATTAAGAGTTTTAGGATTTACCAAGTGGAAGAAGAAAAAGTAGATGAGATGATCTTACTAAATCAATGGTTAAAAGATATTGATGGAAATATTTTAGTTTTAATGGAAGATTTCGGTTATGGGGGAACAAAAAATGGATTAGTTGATACTTATCTTTATAAGGATAAAAAAATGTTTTATTCTACAGCAGAGGATTTATTGCTGCAGGACAAAGAAAAAATTGACTTAAAAGAAGAAAGTATCCCTTCGGTTAATAGGACATTTATTGAGAAGAAAGCGTATCATGATGTACAGCATATAGAATATATATTGGAATTTGGCATAGGTAAAAAGAAGCAGATAGTAATGGAAAATGTGGAAGGAATTGAGATACCGGGAATATCCGTATGCAATATTTATAAAAATAGAAAAGCAGATCAGATTTGTTTTTCAGATGCGTTATATTTTCCTAATGTAAGGGGGGAAAAGAGAGTTATTTTCGCATCCGATAATGTATTTTACAGTCAGCAGGATTATTCAGAAAATGGAAATTATAAGTCAACTGCAGCAGGAGGTGCATTGATTTATGGACCATATTGTGATGTACCAGCAGGAGAATATCTAGTACGTTATTATTATGCTTATGAGGGAGAGCAAAAGGAGAATACTGTAATAGGAACAGCAGATATAATGATGCAGGGAAATTTTGAATATCAGAAGATTCCAATAACAGCAGATGCCAATTTTGCAGAACTTCATGTTTTAGTTAATGAAGATTGTACAATGGGTGAATTTAGAATTTCGACTAATGCAGAAGGAGTACTATTTGACAGGATCGAGATTATTAATATAGGAACAATAAAATAGATAATCTAATAAAAACTAACGATTAAGAGGAGAACAATGAAAGTACTTATAGTGATTCCTGCTTATAACGAAGCAGAAAATATTGAAAATGTAGTGAATAATTTAATTAAAAATTATCCTCAATATGATTATATTGTTGTAAATGATGGTTCAAGAGATGAAACAGGAACCATATGTAAAAGAAATGGCTATCATTTGCTTCAGTTGCCTATTAATCTGGGACTTGCAGGAGGAATTCAGACAGGATTTCAAATTGCTTTTGCACATGGATATGACTATGTACTGCAGTTTGATGGAGACGGTCAGCATCAGCCGCAGTATATTGAACAAATGCTCCATCAAATGGAGATGCAGAAAGCAGATATTGTAATTGGTTCTAGATTTATTAATCAGAAAAAACCGAAAAATCTGCGAATGATGGGAAGTAATCTTATTCAGAAGATGATATATTTTACTACCGGAAAAAATATTTTAGATCCTACTTCAGGGATGCGGTTATTTAATAGAACGATGATAAAACGATTTGCGTATACGATGAATTATGGACCAGAGCCGGATACGATTTCTTATTTAATTCGTTGTGGGGCTAAAGTAGTGGAATTACAAGTTACCATGAAAGAGAGAGAAGCAGGAGAAAGTTATTTAAATTTGAAAAGATCCATTCAATATATGATACATATGTGTATGTCTATTATATTTATTCAGGCTTTTAGAAAAAAGGAGAAATTAGTATGACAACAATACTTAGGATCGTCTTAATAGTAGCATGTTTTATTACATATTGTTATGCCCTGCGTAAAATAAGAAAATCTCAGATGCAGATAGAAGATTCTATTTTTTGGATAGTATTTTCGGTTGCTTTGGTTCTGCTAAGTATTTTTCCTGCTATTGCCTATGTTATTTCTGATTTGTTGGGAATAGGAACACCTGTTAATTTTGTATTTTTAGCGATGATTTTTATTTTGCTTTTTAAGGTGTTTTCTATGTCAATTAAACTTTCACAGTTAGAGTATAAAATTAAAAATCTTGTACAGCAAATTGCGATTGATAATTATGAAAAAGAAGAAAAGAAACAAAAGGATTCGAGAACAAAATGAAATATATAATATGCGTAGTTTATTTATTATTTTCTATATTGGGAGTAACATTTATAAAAATGGGAAATAAAGAGGCAGGAAAGGTACTTTTTCAAATAGTAAATTTTAAATTTACAATCCAATCTATAATAGGATATAGCTGCTATATCGTTAGTTTTATATTATATACGATTGTAATTTCTAAATTTGATTTAAGTTATATTTATCCTATTATTGCTGGAGTTTCTAATGTAATTATATTAATTATTGCTGTTTTATTATTTCAGGAAAAAGCAACTGCATTTTCATTAATTGGAAGTATTTTTATTGTAATAGGAGTGGCTCTTATCAATATTAAATAAATTTAAGAAATAGCAGACAGGAGGAGAAGGGAATTGAGTAAAGTATGGAGCGATAAAGAATTTTGGAGCCGATATTGGGATAAAGAAAAGAGAAAGACAACAGAATTTCTTTTTACTGCATTAATGGAAGAGTATATCGATTTTAAAAAGATTCATTCCTATATGGAGATCGGGGGGGGCACCGGGAGTTATTATGGCGTATATGAATCAAACATATGGAATGGAAGTTTCTGCAATAGATTTTGTTGATAAGAAATATATTGAAGAGGTAATGAAAAAAAATGCGGTAACAGATTATAACATATATGAGGAAGATTTTACAAAATTTAATGTAAAAGAACATAAAAGACGCTATTCATTCGTTGCTTCTTGGGGATTTATAGAACATTTTGATATCCATATTTGCAAAAAGATTATTCAGAATCAAAAAGAATTAGTAGAAGAGAATGGCTATCTGATTATAGAACTGCCTAATATTCGAAAATTTAATTGGATGGTTTATCGAATTTGTAATAATGAATTATTAAAGATTCATAATTTAAAAGTTATGAATTTGAAATTTTTAAAAGAACAAGTACAAATGGGAAATCAGTTTGATATTTTGTACTGCGATTATTATTTGACCAGTTTTTTTGAATTTAATCCTTCTAGTGAATTTTTTGATAGACATAAAAACTTAAAAAAATTATTTCGAGGGATTCACAAAATAGCAAAAAAACTACATATAGATAATATAAAAACAAGTTTTTTTTCACCTTATATCGTATTGATTGCCACAAGGAAGTCCCCCGCTTTTAAGCCGTGAAAGCGGGGACTTCCTTGTGGCAGGTGGGGTACAAGCCCCATTTGACAAGCTGAGATAGCAACGTAGGATTATGAGGAAGTAGCAGAGCGGATTTCGAATTTCCTTTGATATGAAAAAGGGAAGCTTGTTTGATTAGGTAGTAGGAGTTTATAAGATAAGGAGGGAAAGTTTGCAAGAATGTAGAAATAAAACGATTTAAAAGTAAAGCTGTTTTTGATATAATAAAATAAAATTGTTAAATTATATCAAATAAGGAAAGACATAGGAGGAAATATTATGGTTCAGCAGTCAAATTTATCATTACATGATTTTAATGTGTCGGATGTTCAAATTAAACAAACTTTTTCTAATATTACAAAGAATGATCCTTCTTATAGTGATTTATGGATTATTCTTAATGTTGGTTTAACTAATCGATCCTTATTTCCTAATATTCGTCTTGCACAAGATGCTACATATAAAGATTATCTTGAAAGATGGATAAAAGGATATGAGGATGCAAGACAAAATTTGCCAAGCAAAAGAAAAGCATCTCCTAAAGGCAGCTGTTCCGATCCTGCGATTCAAACGATTGTTCAGATTGTAACAGCTGTTGATGACGAGTTTGCTGCGAGAATGGCAGCTTATCACAATTTGTTTATGAGTGCCGAAAATGTTCAGGGTAATCTGTTAGAAGAATATATTAGTAAATCGATTCAACCCTATGGTTGGATTTGGTGTAATGGGAATGTACTTCGTGCAGTAGACTTTTGTTCTTCCGATGGTGTCGTTCTTTTACAGATAAAAAATAAATCCAATACGGAAAATAGTTCCTCAAGTGCGATTCGAGCTGGAACCAATATTGAAAAATGGTATCGTTTGGGCACACAAACACAAAATGGTGAGAAATTTCCAATATATAAGTGGGATGTTCTTAATCAAATAGTGAATGGGCATGTGACATCTGGAATTTCTCCCAACTGTAATATGACTGAAGAATCTTATCAGAAATTTTTGCGTGATATAGCTTCTCAAAATATAGATATTATTTCAAGTAAGTAATACAAAAGGACAGCTGATAATTCTATTATGTCAGCTGCCCTTTTAGTTATTCTGTCTCTATTTTTTCAAGCTGTTTTTTCATGGATTCCATCCAGGAGAGTTCATTTGTATTTTTATATCTGGAATAAGAAAAACCAGTATTTTTATATTTTATTCCGTTCATATCATCAATAATAGCCTTTGCAATAGCTTCTCCTAATTTTATAGGAACGGCATTTCCGATTTGTTTATATTGATCCAGAATAGTTCCGCATACAACCCAATCTTTTGGAAATTCCTGAATACACTTATATTCTTCCACACTTAATGGTCTGTCTTCAACTGGGTGAGCCAAGTCTGTGGCCGGCATGGTTGGATTTGTCACTAATGTAGGGGAAGGTTTATTATAGGATAATCTTCTTAAAAATCCGGTTTTTCCGCCTCCCAAATAAAATGATTTTCCCAATGCTTCTTTTTGAAGTTCGAGTGGTAAATCTTTCCAGTACTGTCCTTCTTTTAAGATTCGATAATATTTTAATCGTTTTTCAGGAAATTTAATATAATGATGCTGGATATCTTTTGGGAGAGTACAAAGGGCATCTTTTAGAGTTTTCCAAGGCTTTAAGCCGTCTGTTCCATTTTCATTGTGTGTTGGCTGCAAATAATGTACTTTTTCATTGCCTAATTTTCCGATTATAACAATTCGTTCTCTTATCTGCGGAGCCCCAAAATATGCGGCATTATAAAGGTTAAATGAAATTTTATATCCCATTTCTTTTAATTGGTCAAGAATAATCATCATTGCTCCGCCTTTTATTGGCTCTTTAGAATTTTTGTATAGAAATGGTGCGGATAAAAGTCCCCTTACATTTTCAATTACAATATAAGTAGGTTGGATCTGAGAGATAATACTTAAGTATTTTAAGAATACATTTCCCCGTTCATCATCAAACGCTTTCCTATTTCCTGCTGTACTAAATGCCTGGCAGGGAGGTCCACCAAAAATTATATCTACTTTTCGTCCCTTTGGTATTTTTGCCATCTTTAAGATGGTATCTGCATCAAATTTTGTAATATCTCCTATTAAAGCAATATTTGGGTTATTTTTGGTAATTGTCATTCTGCAGGCTTTATTAAATTCACAGGCTAATAGTGCATGAATTCCGCCGTTTTTCATTCCAATATCCAATCCCATTGCTCCTGAAAAGAAACTTAATGCAACTATTGATGGAATTTCATCGCTTAATCGTTCATGATCTTCTGGCTCAATAATAGTATCTTTTATAAGAAGAGAATTTTTTGTATCTGTCATTTAATTTTTATTTATTTCCTTTCCTTAAATTGATATAAATTCATTATACTATGATTGCTATAGCCGTTCAAGTATTTTGCTCTAATGGTTGAAATCAATTTTTAGATTAAGAAAAAAAGGATTAAACGGCAGATTATTTTTAAATTTTTGCAGTGAGTGACAAAATATGTCACACATTATCGTTATAATAAAAAAAGAAAGGGGATAAAAGCCAAATCGGATATTCGCAATCCGCTTCGCTACTTGCTCCTAACCTCATAGCTGCTATCGCAGCTTTTCAGTGGGAGTCTGCACTCCCACTGAAACAAGGAAGTCCCAACCCACCGCTTTCGCCTTGGCGGCTTAGAAGCGGGGGACTTCCTTGCTGAGGCTAAAATAGATTGATTAAATTTGTCGAAATTGTTATAATTTAAGAAAGAGAAATAATTGTTGAATATTAAGAGGGAAAAAATGATTGCAAGATTAGAGATAGAATTAGAAACAGAAAATCATGAATTTATGCCGTATGAAAAGGCTGTGATTTTACAGAGTGTCTTAATGAAGGAGATAGAGGCGGATTATGCAGAAAAGCTGCATCTGTCAGGAATTCATCCATACAGCCAATCGATTATAAATGAAAAAGGAAAAAATATATGGAGTATTTATACAACAAATGAGGAAGCTTATCAGTTTATGATAAAGCCATTAGAACGTTTAGAATTTAAAAGTTTTAGGATAAAGAATAATTCTTTGGAAGTAATGGTAAAGCAGAAGGAATTGCTGCAGATAGAGAAAGATAAGTTTTTAGAACGGTATTATTTTGAAAATCATAACCGTTATTTTGTGATTCGGTTTCGTACTCCTACTGCTTTCAAGCAGCAGGGAAGTTATATTTATTATCCTGATCTGCAGTTGATTTATCAGAGTCTGATGAATCGATATGATGCGGCGGATCAGAGGGTAATTGCATTTGATTCAGAAGTGCTGGATCAATTAGCTGCTTACAGTAAGATTATACAATATCGTCTGCAGAGTACCTATTATGTGCTTGGAAAGGTGAAAATTCCGGCATTTATTGGAGAAATTACAGTAAAGTGCAGCGGTCCTCAGGCTATGGTAAACTTTTCTAATCTCTTGTTTCATTTTGGTGAGTTTTCTGGAGTAGGGATAAAGACGGCGATGGGAATGGGAAATATTTCTGTAGCGGAAAAGATGGTTGGAAAGGAGAGTATACATGACAGATGAAAAAATTCAGCTTATAGCAGGAGGGCTGCTTCATGATATAGGGAAAGTATTGGAGAATCCCGATAAGAAAAAGCATGAAGAGATAGGATATGACTATTTAAAGGACAAGATACCAGCTGATAAGAAAGAAATATTAGATTTTATAAAATATCATCACAATATAGATGGGAATGATAAGGAACTTTCGGATCATTCGCTTGTATTTATTATTTATCTTGCAAATCAAATGGCTTCTGTGGCAGAGCAGAAACAGGAGAAGTCAAGAATAGAGCAAAAGCAGAAGAGGTCAAAAATAGAACGAAAACGAAAGAAATTGAAAAAGAAGATAGAGCAGCGGATTACGCCATTGGAATCGGTTTTTAATATTTTAAATGGGAATGAGAAACGATGTTATTATTGTCCGGGTATCTTAGGAAAAGAGGAAGAAATTTTTATGCCGGGTGAGCAAAGGAAGCTGCCGGATGCAGAATTTTATAAAAAGATTCAAAAAAACTTAACGGAGGGTTTATCTAAGATAAAAAGATGGACAGCGGAATATATGAATTCTCTGTTAGAAATTATGGAAACGAATTTCAGTTATGTTTCTTCTTGCCCGGAAACGGAGCGAGCCGATATTTCTTTGTATGATCATGTAAAGATGACGACAGCTTTCGGCTGTTGTATTTATGATTATCTGCTGGAGCAGGGAGTAATAAATTATAGGGAGAAACTGTATCAGCAGCAGGAAGAGTTCTGCAGGGAAACGGTATTTTTATTGTTATCTATGGATATTTCGGGAATACAAAATTTTATTTATACAATTTACAGTGAAGGGGCATTAAAGAATTTAAGGGCACGATCTTTTTATCTGGAGATTATGATGGAGCATATTGTGGATACTCTGTTAGAGCGGCTGGAGTTGTCCAGAGCGAATTTAATCTATTCTGGAGGAGGGCACTGTTATATTCTGCTGCCTAATACCAAAAAAGTACATCAGGTGACAGCGGAATTGGAAGAGGAATTGAATGGCTGGCTGTTGGAGCAGTTTGGGATTTCTCTATATGTTGCGATTGGGACAAAAGAGTGCAGTGCGGAGAATTTAAGAGATATTCCGCAGGGCAGCTATTCCGATATTTTTAGAGGCATCAGCAATAACTTGTCAGAAAAGAAAGCAAGGCGATATGGGGCGGAGCAGATTCGGCGGTTAAATCAGAGAAATTATAAGGATTATTCAAGAGAGTGTAAGGTGTGCAGACGTCTGGATCAATTAAATGAAGAGAATGAGTGTAAGATGTGTGCGGCGATTGCCCGAATCTCGAAAAATATTTTATATACCGATTTTTTCTTAATCAATAAGAAAGAAGAAGAGGACAGTCTGGCACTTCCTTTTGGAGGATATTTGATTGCGGAGGGAGAACGGCAGATGCTGAAGCGGCTTGAAAAAGAAGACAGGGAAGATACCTTTATTAGAATCTATAGTAAGAATCAAATGTATATTGAAAAATATGTTGCTACAAAGCTGTGGGTAGGGAATTATACAACCAAAGAGACGTTTGAAGAATTTGCAGAACAGGCGGAAGGGATAGAGCGAATTGGTATCTTGCGGGCAGATGTCGATAATTTAGGAAAGACATTTGTGTCTGGTTTTGAACATAAAAAATACGGAAATCAATATGTTACGCTGTCTAGGACAGCGGCTCTTTCCAGGCAGCTTTCTCTTTTTTTTAAATATCATATTAACCAGATTCTTTCGGAAGCGAAATTTTGCCTGAATAAACAGGAAAAAGGAAAACGAAAGGTAACGATTGTCTATTCCGGCGGAGATGATTTGTTTTTGGTAGGGGCATGGGATGATGTATTGGAATCTGCAGTTGATATAAAGACTGCATTTGAACAATATACAGAAGGAACCTTGTCGATTTCGGCAGGGATCGGGATGTATCAGCCGGGGTTTCCTATTCATGTAAGTGCAGAGGAAGTGGCAGAATTAGAAGAGGATTCTAAGATGCTGCCGGGTAAAAATGCAGTGACATTTTTTAAAGATGGAAGATTTCATAAAGAAAATGATCCCGACAGTCAGATTACATATCAGATTAGTGACGGAACTTATTCCTGGCAGGTATTTGTGGATGAAGTATGGGGAGAAAAATATCAGACGATTTATCAGTTTTTTCAGAATTCGGAAGATAGGGGAAAGAATTTTTTATATCATTTGTTAGAGTTGATACGGGAGCAGGGGGAAACGATTAACTTGGCACGATATGTCTATCTGCTTTCACGAATGGAACCAGAGCAGGAGGACGAGAAAGAATTGTATCAGGATTTTTCAAAACAGATGTATCGGTGGATTAAAGAGGAAAAGGACTGCCGTCAATTAAAGACAGCGATAACATTATATTCTTATCTGTTTCGAGAAAGGGAGGCGTGAGGGAAATGGAAATGATTATTACAGAAAAAAACTATGTAGAAAAGGCTGAAAATGTAATATTAAAATTAAAGGAAAAAAAGGATAAAAAAAATAGAGTAATCCCAATGGTGACAACATCGAAGTTAAGAAACCTGCTTTCTATGACCTCGGATATTTATAATGAAATTCTGAATTTTCAGGAAGAAGAACTTAGTGAAGAAATCTGCGGAAGAATCGACTATTTAAAAGTACGTTTTTTATATGAGGCAGGAAGAGAAGAAAAAGTAAGGGATTTGGTAGAGGAAGCAAAGATTATTGATTGTATTAACGAGATAAAAGGAAATAGAAAGAGATATATATTATTTAGCCGGTATATGGAAGCATTAGTAGCATACCACAGATATTATGGAGGAAGAGATAATTAAGGGAGGAAAATTCATTATGTACGCAAAGATACAAATTACGGGATATATAGAAGTAGTAACGGGGATGCATATTGGAGGGTCATCTGCCTTTTCCGCAATCGGTGCGGTAGATTCTCCGGTAATCAAAGATGTCAGAACAAACAGTCCTATGATTCCCGGCAGTTCGTTAAAAGGGAAAATGCGGACGCTTTTGGCAAAGGTTTATAATGAGGAGATTGCAAAAAATCCTGATGGAGACTGTGAGAGATTAACTCGGCTGTTTGGATCGGCAAAAAAGGGAGCAGTTAAAAACAGCAGAATTATTCTTTCCGATATGATGATGGCAAATGAAAAGGAATTGAGAGAACAGGGACTTTTAAGTTTAACGGAAGTAAAATTTGAAAATACAATTAATCGATTAACTGCTGTAGCAAATCCAAGACAGATTGAACGGGTAGTCAGAGGTTCCAAATTTAATCTGGATTTTATCTATGAAGTGCAGAAGGAGGAAGAAATAGAGGAGGATTTTGAAGTATTGGCTCAGGGAATGAAGCTGCTGCAGTATGATTATCTGGGAGGACATGGTTCAAGAGGATACGGGAAAGTACGTTTTCATGGATTAAAGGCAGATACTGTGATAGGAAGATTAGATGCAGAAGTTTTAGAACACTGTAATGAACTGTTAGAAGGGGTATAAATTTTGGAACGGAGGAAGAGGATGAAGTACAAAATTTATAAATTTGAATTTATAACTGGAGTACACTTTGGAAAGAGAGCATTGGAGGATGCCGAATATTCGCTGGGTGCAGATACGATATTTTCAGCAGTATGCCAGGAACTGGTAAAAAAAGATAGTCAGATGCTGCCGGATTTTGTGGAAAAGACAAGAGTAGGAAAATTGGTGATTTCGGATGCATTTCCTTATATCGGGACAACATATTATCTTCCAAAGCCAATCTGGAGAATTGAGACAGAGAATAAACAGGGAGATTCTACAATAAAAAAAGCATATAAAAAATTGTCTTATATTCCTGCAGAGGAGTTTTCAGTTTATTTGGATGGGAAATTAGATGTAAAGAGAGTTGTCAATCATTTAAAAACAGAGTTGGGAGATAAAGAAGTAAAGACCAGTGCATGGGTACGAAATGGGGAGGAAACCTTGCCCTATCGAGTCGGAGTTTATTCTTTTAAGCCGCAGAGCGGATTATATATAATATTGGGGTATCAGGAGGAGTCGGATTTAGAATGGATAGAAGAGATTTTTAGGGGAATTGGATTTGCCGGAATAGGGGGGAAGAAACATGCAGGGTTAGGACGGTTTCGGCTGCAGGGAGAAGAACTGAAAAAATCTATGCAGAATCGGTTAGAGTCTCAGACGGGCAGTCTTTATATGCTGCTGTCAGGAAGTATGCCTAAGGAGGATGAATTAGAAGCAGCTTTAAAAGGTGCGGCTTATCTGCTTTCGAAGAGAAGCGGATTTGTAGCTTCTTCGGATTATGCACCGGAACAGATGAGAAAGCGGGATTTTTATCTGATGCAGGCGGGATCTTGTTTTGGATGCCGGTTTCAGGGGGATATCTATCAGGTCGGTGAAGGAGGAGCACATCCTGTCTATCGTTATGCAAAGCCGCTTTTTATGGAGGTGTTTTGATGAAACAGGTTTTAAAGGTATATGATGTGAGATTGACGGCGGAGGGTCCGGTGTATATTGGGAGCGGGCGTAGTGTTGGAAAGAAGGAGTATGCGTATCTTCCAAGAGAAAAAAAGATTGTGGTGCTGGAGCCTTCTAAATTAAGCCGTTTGTTGTCAAAAAAGGGATTGGTTTTTGAGTATGGGAAGTTTCAGTTAGGAAGCAGCAGAAATGATATTGGAGAGTGGTTGAGAAAGAATCGTGTGTCGGAGAAGGAATATTTGGGTTGTGCGAAATATTCGCTCGATTTTGGAGATGTTCAGATGGATCGGAGTAAGTTGGAGATTCAGGAGTTTATAAAGGATGCGTATGGGATGCCTTATGTACCGGGGAGTTCGATAAAGGGAATGATTCGGACAGTTTTGCTGGCTTATGATATTGGGAAGAATCCAGAGAAGTATGAGATGGTGAAGCGGCAGATTGTAAGAAAGAAGGGGGAAAAGACGGGGAGGACTAATTTTTTGAAGGGGGAAGCGGATGGTTTGGAGGAAATTGGTTATCGGACTTTGCAGAGACCGGAAACAAGACGAGGAGATGCTGTGAATGATTGTCTGTCTGGAATGGTGGTAGGGGATAGTGAACCTTTGTCAACGGAGGATTTGATTTTGTGTCAGAGGACGGAGCTGCATGTGGATGGGAGAGAAAAGAAGATGAATGTGCTGAGGGAAGCTTTGCGTCCGGGAACGGTGGTTTCGTTTCCTTTAACGATTGATACGGGGGTGTGTAAGGTGACAAAGGAGGAGTTGGAAAATGCGATTGTGTATTTTTCGGGTATGTATGAGAATTGTTTTTTGAAAAAGTTTAAGGGGAAATTTGATTTTTTGGAGAATAGGGTTTGGATGGGGGGAGGAAGCGGGTTTGTTACGAAGACAGAGGTTTATCCTTTGTTTGGAAGTAAGGAGGGAGTGGAGGTTACGGTGGATATATGGAAGGGGATTGGAGTGAAGGGGGAGCATGGACATGGGGAGGATCAGGAGAAGGGGGTTTCTCCTCATGTTTGTAAGGTGGGGTATTATCGGGGGAAACAGTATTTGATGGGGAGTTGTTTGGTTGAGATTGTGGAAAGGGGGGAGGGAGGACGCTAGAGTGGGGAAAACGATTCTTTGCTGCTGTTCCGCTCTCCAGAAAGTAAGAAAGTCTAATGCTTCTGGGGGGAGATGCATCCAGCCGGACGGACCGGGGTGCAATTCGCCCGTGCAGCGGGCTAAACACACCCCTTTTTTTGCCATTCGGGAATGGCAAAAAATCCTAGTGAATCGACAGAAGCATAAGACTTTCTAACTTTCCTCCGAAGTCACAGCAGCAAAGAATCGTTTTCCCCACTCTGGCTGTCTTTTCCTTTAGTATAGTTTCGATTGATTCATTTTCCTATAGAGGAAATTTGGTAGTTTCCGCCGATTATTGATTTTACTGGGATTGTAGGAAATATTGTTTGGATAGAAAGACTTATTTGGTAATAAAGGTATTTTCCTCCGCAAAGTATGCTTTTAGGATTGAAAAAATCTGTAGTATAGGGGAGAGGATATAGAAATGTAGAACCCCGAGAGGGGACGGAAACCTAGAGTTGCGGGATTATCAAGAGCCAAATGAAAATATAGAAATGTAGAACCCCGAGAGGGGACGGAAACTTTCCGAGAACTCGAAATTCACCCTCAAGAGAATTTCTCATATAGAAATGTAGAACCCCGAGAGGGGACGGAAACAAGAGTTGGATGATGGTTATGGACATCCTGTTTTAAAAATATAGAAATGTAGAACCCCGAGAGGGGACGGAAACCTGTATCATGAACTCGTTGACATGCTTTTATTTTTGAAATATAGAAATGTAGAACCCCGAGAGGGGACGGAAACTCCAGCTATAGCTACTATAATACATCCAAGTACAAAATATAGAAATGTAGAACCCCGAGAGGGGACGGAAACGATTCTAAAATTTTGCATATTCTTAATAATCTATCAGATATAGAAATGTAGAACCCCGAGAGGGGACGGAAACTGTCAATTCCTTTAAACTATTCATATCTTTTCTCTCATATAGAAATGTAGAACCCCGAGAGGGGACGGAAACACTATAGTAGTGACCACTTTATATATTTATTATTATATAGAAATGTA
>CAJUEI010000084.1 GCA_910585255.1 uncultured Lachnospiraceae bacterium | reverse complement strand
GAAGGAATCGCTTCCCTGCTCTAGCGTCCCCCCTATCTCAATCCTACCTCACGATTTTCCAGTGAACCCCCTGGTACCTGATAATGCAAAGCCCGCATAGCATTTAATATCGCAATTACAGACACCCCAACATCCGCAAATACTGCTTCCCACATATTCGCCACTCCAAATGCCCCCATAATCAAAAATAACCCTTTTATCCCCAATGCAAACAAAATATTCTGCTTTACAATTCCAATTGTCTTTCGGCTAATCCGCAATGCATCAGCAATTTTACTTGGTTCATCTGTCATAATGACAATATCCGCTGCCTCAATCGCTGCATCTGATCCCAATGCCCCCATCGCAATTCCAATATCCGCCCGTGTCAATACCGGGGCATCATTAATCCCATCCCCCACATAAACCAATTTCCCTTTTTCCGACTTTTTCTGAAATAGTTCTTCCATCTTATCCATTTTATCCCCGGGCAGCAGTTCGGTATAAACTTCATTTAATCCTAGCTTTGCTGCTACCGCTTCTCCAGTTTCCCGATTATCTCCCGTCAACATCACCGTTCGCTTTATTCCCAACTGCAAAATTGCCTGTACCGCATCTTTTGCATCCTCTTTTATTTCATCTGCAATTAAAATATATCCGGCATATTTCCCATTGCATGCCACATGTACAATCGTACCAATTAAATCACTCTCATCTACCGCAATATTCTGCATCAGCATTAATTTTCGATTTCCTGCATATACCGTAGTTCCTTCTACTACTGCTTTTACTCCTTTTCCAGAAAATTCCTCTACTTCTTCTACTTTACTGGCATCAATTTCTCTGGCATACGCCTGTTTTAATGACTGAGAAATCGGATGACTTGAATAGCTTTCTGCATATGCTGCCAGTCGAAGTAATTCTTCTTTGGAAATATTTTCCGGGCAAATTTCTGTCACTTGAAAGGTTCCTTTTGTCAGTGTTCCTGTCTTATCAAATACTATCATTTCCGCCTGTGACAAAGCTTCCAAATAATTGCTTCCTTTTACTAATACTCCTGCTTTAGAGGCTCCTCCGATTCCTCCAAAGAAACTTAAAGGAATCGAAATTACCAGTGCACATGGACAAGAGATCACTAAGAAAATCAAGGCTCGGTGTATCCAGTCCGAAAAGGCCGCACCAGGAAGAAGAATGGGTGGAACAACCGCTAATATCAGTGCTGCAATTACAACAGCAGGTGTATAATAACGGGCAAATTTGGTAATAAAATTCTCGGATTTTGACTTTTTGCTGCTGGCATTTTCTACTAAGTCTAAAATTTTTGCTACTGTAGATTCTCCAAACGGTTTTTTTACACAAATTCGCAGTACACCGCTTAGATTAATTACTCCGCTTAAAATATCCTGCCCTGCTTCTACTTTTCTTGGTACAGATTCTCCTGTCAGTGCCGCTGTATCTAAAGTAGAATTACCTTCTATCACTACTCCGTCAAGCGGAACCTTTTCTCCTGGCTTTACTATAATAATTTCATCTATTTTTACTTCTTCTGGATCGACTGTAAGCAGTTCTTTGTTCCGTTCTACATTGGCATAATCTGGTCGAATGTCCATTAATGCTGCAATTGATTTTCTGGACTTATTAACCGCATAGCTTTGAAACAGCTCTCCTACCTGATAAAACAGCATGACTGCTACTCCTTCTGAATACTCTCCTACAAAAAAAGCTCCTATTGTAGCAATCGCCATTAAAAAGTTTTCATCAAATACCTGACCACGGGCAATATTTTTTACTGCCTTTTTTACTACATCTAATCCTACAATACAAAATGCCGCAATATTGATTATTAATGGCAGCCCATACCGATCCGGCACGAATGCCCCTAATAAAAAGACCACTGAGCCAACCAGAATATGATAAAAGGCTCGTTTTTGCTTTTTTGTAAAATTTTTTATTAGTCTTTTCCACATAGCTAATCCCTCCTTAGAAAGAAAAACGCCGCATAATCATTTATGCGGCAGCCATTCTACATTCTATTACATTACAATTGTACAATCTGGTTCTACTTTAGCAATGGCTTTCTGCACTTTCTTCATAGTAGCATCAAACTTCTCCTCATCTATATCGATTACCATTTTCTGTGCCATAAAATTTACACTTACAGAATTTACTTCCGGCATCTCGCTAATCGCCCTCTCCATCTTTGCTGCACAATTAGCACAGTCCAACTCCTCTAACTGAAATGTCTTTTTCATTGTGTTCTCTCCTTTTCTCAATTTTTCTTGATTTTTCTCTTTTTATAACATATGTTATTCTTGTATATGTTCCATTCCCTGATTGATAATCAGCCGCACATGATCATCTGCAAGAAAATAAAATACGGTTTTTCCTTCTTTTCGAAACTTCACCAACTGGCTTTGCTTTAATACCCGCAGCTGGTGGGAAATAGCACTCTGCGTCATGCCAAGAAGATCTGCTATATCACATACACACATCTCATGCTCAAACAAAGCATATAAAATACGAATTCTGGTAGAATCCCCAAAAACCTTAAAAAGTTCTGCCAAATCATAAAGATCCTCTTCCTTTGGTAATTCTGCTGTTACAGAATTTACAATATCTGTATGAACACAGACACATTCGCAATGTTCAACTGGCTCCTTTGGTATCCTCATTCTGTCCTCCTTTTATTATATGAATGTTTGTTCATATATTCATAATAACATATATTTTTTTAATGTCAACCCCTTTTTTATTTTTCTTTCTATTTTTTCTGTAAATAATCAAGTAGGGAAGGTTCCTTTTTCTACTTGCCACACTGGGCATCTGTCAGTTTTGCTGACCGATTTCATTTGGACTCCTGTGTACATAAAAAAGCCGCCTTATGCAAAGCAAAAGACGACTTTATTCTAGCTATAAAATTATTTCTAGTTAAAATATACGATTTTCTCTTCTGGTTCTTCCGCAGGCTCAATCTTTTCTGTATAAAGCACCGGACCCTCTCCTTTGTATAGAGAAGCATATTCAAATTTTACTTTAGCAGTCAGATAAATCCACTGCCGCTTCTTTAAACCCTTCACCTTAGGAGCTAATGTAGGAGTTGCCTGACAAAGAGGACCGATAAACCGGATATCCTCTACACAGCATGTCATCGCATATCTTCCCGGCACAAAAGAAGTAGACGGCATCTTTAAACTTTTATAAACCTGTACCCGCATTTTTACCGTTTTATCGGCGTACTTCTGCGGATTATCCATAACATCCACATACCATATCCCAAAATCGGTATCTTCAATTTCAATCGTATCCTGACTGATATCAAAAGGCAGTGATTCATCCGGTTCTGAAGCAGAGCCATCTGCATTTTCAAAATAAACCTGTGCTTTTGGATTAATTGCTTTTACACTTCGCCGATAAGAAGCTTTTTTTGTATTTTCATCGCAGCGGTTAAAGATTACCATATCTGTCTCCTGAAACTGCTCCATTACAAGAGAACGCATATTGCTGAGGTAGAGATCAAATCCGTCTGCATTTACGGTAGTAATAATCTGTGCCAGCACCCAGTCCTCAGGCATCTTAGTTGAAAATAAGGTTTCTAACCGCCACATCCCATTATACTCTAAAATAATCTTTTCCGGGCGATATTTTTTTTGACAGTCTGCAAAAAATGCTTCTGTCAGTTTTTCTTCTGAGTCTAGATAAACTACCTGTGTTTTCCAATTGGCAAGCTGATCTGTATCAAACTCTTCTTCTCCTTCTTCACAGGCAATAATTAAGATTTTTTCGCCATTACGGAATTCTTCATCCTCCAATGTATCCTTAATAAATAAAGTCTTTCCACTATCCAGAAAACCAGTAAATAAAAAAATTGGTGTTTCCATCCTATTTTTTCCTTTCAGCATACCATTCGGCAGCATAAATAAATTCCAATCAAATCGGATATCCGCAATCCGCTTCGCTACTTGCTCATAACCTCATAGCTGCTGTCACAGCATTTCAGTGGGAGTCTGCCCTTCCACTGAAGCAAGGAAGTCCTAACCCACCGCTTTCGCCTTGGCGGCTTAGAAACGGGAGACTTCCTTGATGAGGTTAAAATAGTATTCTTTAAATTTGGAATAGTTCTGTTAATTTCGCCTCTTCTAACTGGGAACCGATTACACAAAACCGTCCTGTATAGTCGGCTGAACCTTTGCGGACTTCATATTCTCCTGGTACCAGATCAAAGTGTAGCCAATTTCCTTCTGTATCTGGTACAATTCCTTTTGCCCGAAGAATCGTGCCATACCCGGTTTCATTTGCCAATACCTGCAGAATCTTTTCCAAATCTTCTTTTTGGTATTTATGAGGTGTTTCTTTTCCCCAGCTAGTAAATACTTCATCTGCATGATGGTGGTGATGATGTCCATGCTCCTGCCCGCAGCCACATTCTTCTCCATGATCGTGATGGTGTTCGCCCTCGTGATGATGCTCACATTCATGGGAATGTTCCTCATGATGGTGATGTTCGCCTTCGTGATGGTGTTCGTCTTCATGGTGATGTTCGCTCTCATGATGATGTTCGTCTTCGTGGTGATGTTCGCCCTCATGATGATGTTCGCCTTCGTGATGATGTTCACCCTCATGGTGATGTCCGCACTCGCAGGCTTCTTCCTGATGGTCATGTTCCCTCTTCATTAATTCTTCCGCCAAAGCATTTTTTTGATTCATTGCTTCTAAAATCAGTTTTCCCTCTAATTCGTCCCAAGGAGTTGTAATAATTGCTGCTTTTGCATTTTGTTCCTGAATTAATTTTACACAAGCCTCCAATTTTTCCTGTTTCATATTTTGTGTACGGCTTAATACAACTGTATCAGCAAATGCGATTTGATTGTTAAAAAATTCGCCGAAATTCTTCATATAAATCTTACATTTTGTTGCATCTGCAACTGTAAGAGAACCGTCTAATTCTACTTCTGCTGTTTTTGCTACTCCTTCTACTGCTTTTATTACATCAGAAAGTTTTCCGACTCCAGATGGCTCGATCAATATTCGATCTGGTGCAAATTTAATCAATACTTCCTTTAAAGCAGTTCCAAAATCTCCAACCAGGGAGCAGCAGATACATCCAGAATTCATCTCTGTAACTTCAATTCCTGCATCTTTTAAAAATCCCCCATCAATTCCGATTTCTCCAAATTCGTTTTCAATTAATACAATCTTCTGTCCATGAAATACTTCCTGCAGCATTTTTTTAATTAAAGTTGTCTTACCGGCCCCTAAAAAGCCTGAGATTACATTAATCTTTGTCATAACATGATTCCTTCTTTCTCTATGTGCTCTTTATATCAACCATATGGCGAATGGAACAGATTAACCGCCATGTCCTTTATCATAGCACAATATTCCAGTTCCGTAAAGAGGGTGTACTCACCAAACAGGACAAACGCATGAATGAATAAATCATGAACAGAGTGTTACCAAAACGTAAAATTTAGAGAAATTTTCACTATTACTTTGGGATCTTGTACATATATATTTAACTTCTGAAAAATTTTACGCATAGATATTAGCTTTATTAACAAAATGTTCATTCATGCGTTTGTCGTGCTCACCAAAATACTATCTTATTATTCCTGCAAATCTATATATTCCTGAATAATCGGGGAAATCTGAGATAACATATTGTCAATATCCTCAAACATCGCACTCTTTGTCGTACCCAATCGGCTTGCCTGCTGAATATGCCCCATTACTTCCCGATATTGATTTTTTGTTCGCTCAAACAGTCCGCAAAGTCCTTCTAATTCTGCTCTCGAATTCTCAATTACTCCTGAAATTCCTGTATGTACCGCTATAGCACCATCTGCTGCCTGCGAAATATGGTCAAACATTTCATAGGTTTCATTAACTTTATTAATACTTTCTCCCAATGCAGTCTGGGAAGTATGGATACTGCAGTTTAATTTTTCTGTTCCCTGTTCCATATCTTCAATACTGGCATCTACCGCTGCTACCAAGTTTTTAATCTTTTCCGCCAAATCCCGCACTTCTGTTGCTACTACAGCAAATCCTTTTCCCTGTTCTCCGGCACGTGCCGCTTCTATTGTTGCATTTAAAGCAAGAATATGTGTTTGGTCTGCAATCGACACAATTTTATTGGTACAGCTCTTAATCTTTTTTACTGCCTCCTGCAAGTCAGCAAAGGTATCTCCCATTTCTTCAAAGTGTGTCTCCACTTGAAGAGAACTGCCCTTTAATTCCTCTACTTCTTCCTGTGCCTGTACAACGGATTCTAAAATATCCTCTTTTACAGTTACAAATTCTCCTGATACCTGATCAATATTTGAAAAAGTCTCTCCAAAATTATGCAGTTTCTCCTGAAAATGTTCGGCTTCTTCTAGTACACTTCCAAAGGAACTGCTTATCATTCCCAGTTCATATAAAGAATCTGTTTCTTTTTGTATCAATTCCTTTTTATACTCCTGTAAACTACTGGTCACATGCAGTACTGGATATAGCCTTTTTTTCCTCTGCTGCTTTTCTCTTGTTTTCCATTTTAATCTTTTCTGAATGAACATTCTTCTTCTCCCTTTACTCAAATACTACACATGACATAGACTGATTGACAAATCGATTATTATAGTGTTCTCCATATCCGATAAACCCTACATGATTTCCTAATGCTGCCATTTCCTGCAGATATTCCTGCATATAGTGGTTTTCACTAAACATCAGATAGCGAAACAGACAATTTACAGAAAATACTGCCGAAATACGTGGAAAATCCTTCTGAATCGTTTGAATTGTTTCCTTTACAATTGCTTTATAATCTCCCAATTCTAATAGAGTAAGGACGTCCGAATCATTGACCTGCCGATAACAAACCAATGCATATCCGCTTACGTCTTTAATCGATACAATACAAATTTCATCTCCATTTAGTTTGCCCAACGGATTTTTAAAAGTTTGTGTCAAAATTTCTTTTTCTGTTACATGAAGAATCTCCTGATAAACCTGTTTTGCCGATCTGCCGTTTAATTCGCCAAGCATATAGTTTGCCTTATCAGTTCTTGATGCAATAAAGCGGTGCTGCTTCATTGGACGATAGATATTTTCCTTATATGCTTTTACCCTTCCAGATTGATTGCGAACCAATGCATACGCAACTGCATCCTTATAGACTTTTCCATTTGCAGATACCTTTCCTGCATCCCCTGTTCCTCCTACCAATGAAATATTTCTACGTTTTAATACACTATAAATGGTAGATAACACACAGGCGTCATTTCCAGAGCAAAAATCAATACATATTGTATCCTGCTGCGAGCCATTTACTGCCGCTACATCCCGTTCGAAACGTTCAATATATTTTACCGGCATAGTTGATACACATTCTAAGACATCTGCTGCCGCACTTACTCCTCCAAAAAATGCTATAACACCTACACCTTTTTCCACTACTCTGGTGTCATAACACATTCCTATACATCCTATACTTGGCACTTTTGGATAAAGTTCCTCCAATTTTTTAACATGTGATTCAAACTGTTCTGTATTTGACAGTAACATAATAAACTGAGGGTTGCTCAACCCTTTGACTGCCTCTTTTAAATCTCCGCTCTGACTTATACCAAAAAACTGTTTCACTACGCAGTTCCTCTCTTCCATTTTGATATTTTTCTAATATTATCTGCTATCCCCGTTTTTTCTTAAATTTTGTCTTATTTTTTATCCTACTTTTAATTTTTCATCTGATCTTATCCTATCCTGTCCCAATTCTTAAGACTTATGTTATCCTATCTTATCTTAAAACAATCGGTTTTTTCTCTAAAGAAGAAGCATCAAATACTAATACATTTCCAAATCCGTTGCAGTCTCCAACCCGGAATAGATCGGCACTTTCTAATACATCTAAATGACTGATTGAAACAATATAGCGTTTCTCTCCCATTGTAATTTCCAACGCTTCTACCTGCTGATCGTTCATCGTTCCTCTTTTAAAAGATTCCGGCACCAGTTTCCGTATCTCAATACTAGGAGTTAATCCCTTGTCATAACAGTGAATTACCGATAATAGAGAGCGAAACGCACCCCCTTCTTTTCTTACGGATATCGCATCTGTCATAACACCGCCTCCGGCATCCATTCCGTCTTGTATCATACTAATCGATCCGTCTGTTGTCATATCACCGGACATATAGTGCATATCCATACAGACATTTTCACCCTCATAATGTACTCGGTTAGCAGAAATCGTCACTGCTTTTTTTCTGGAGAATTGAAAGATCTGCTCATAAACATGAATTCCAACCGGATAAAATTCATCCATCAAAATAAATAATTGGGAGCCGATTGCTATAATCTTGCGTTTTGCTAATACACCCTCTTTTTGGTTCATATAAGCTGTACAGTTTAACTGCATAAAGGCACAGTTTGCCTTTAATGCATAAGGCTGTCTTTCTCTTCTGCTGGTATCTTCTTTATCCATATACTGTCTATCTATTCGGATTCCACTTCGCAGAAAAATAGCTTCTCCATTTACTGTAAGCTCCACACATAAATGATCTCTGTGATCATACAAAAATGACTGATTTTTAAAATGCATACTGTCTTCCGGCGTTCCCTCTGCCTTTAACATAAATTCTTCATTTTCCTGCATCTCTTCCAATATAATCGTTCTTGCAAGCATACTGCCTCCTCCATATCTTTTTCTGATTTTTAAGATCCTAATTCCAATTTTTGATAATCACTTGCATCTTATCATAAATTCCACTATACTGGAATAGGTAAATTGTCGAAAACGATATTTTTTCTTTTTCTTTTTCTCTTTTCTATCGACAAAACCTATCTTTCCTGTATTATTCAGGAAAATTTTGGCAAATATAATTTATTTTTACTTTACAGACAAATTCCGAACAGGAGGTTTTATTTATGGAACAACGTGCAAACCGCCTCTTTTTAGTCATTCCTTGTTATAATGAAGAAGCGGTTCTAAAAGAAACTGCACAGCAGCTTTTAAAAAAATACCATACACTACAAAATAACGGGATTATTTCTTTTGACAGCAAAATCTGTTTTGTCAATGATGGATCTAACGATCATACTTGGGATATTATCCGCTCACTTCACCTGGAAAATCCTACCTATACCGGACTTTCTCTTACCCGCAACCGCGGTCATCAAAATGCCCTGCTTGCCGGACTTCTTACCGTTATGGAGCAGGCGGATATCGTAATTTCTATGGATGCAGACTTACAGGATGATATTCAAACGATAGATGCTATGCTTTCCGCCTATCAAGAAGGAAATGAAATTGTCTATGGCGTCCGTTCTGACAGACGGACAGATACCTTTTTTAAACGTTTTTCGGCTGAAAGTTTCTACCACCTTCTGCAAATTATGGGGGTGGAAATTATTTACAACCATGCAGACTTTCGCCTGATGAGCAAAAAAGCACTGCAGGGACTTTCCGAATTTCAGGAAACAAATCTGTTCCTACGGGGAATCATCCCCTTAATTGGCTATAAAAGTACAACTGTTGCTTATGAACGCCATGAACGATTTGCCGGAAAATCAAAATATCCGCTTACCAAGATGATATCTCTTGCATTTGATGGTATTACTTCCCTAAGTATTCGTCCCATTCGTATAATTTCTAATCTTGGTATTTTAATTTCTATTATCAGCCTTTTATTTCTTATCTGGAGTATTTTTACTCACTATTTCGGTTATACCGTAGATGGCTGGACTTCTCTCCTTGCCTCTATCTGGTTGGTTGGAGGATTAGAAATGCTGTCGCTTGGCGTAATTGGAGAATACATCGGTAAAATATATAATGAAACCAAACGGCGTCCCCGTTATATTATTGAAGAATATTTAGATTAAATACGATCAATTTTTACAAAAATTTTAAAACTTTGCTATTATTTCCCACTGAAACAAGGAAGTCCCAACCCACCGCTTTCGCCTTGGCGGCTTAGAGGCGGGGGACTTCCTTGATAAGGTTAAACAGCTATGTCGAATATCCAAATATAATTGATATTTTATTTCTGACATAGCTGTAATAGATTTTGCAAATTTTGCAAAAAATATTTTCTTTTTTATTTCTTATAGTTTCTCTTGTAAAAACGCCATGGATCGACTTGAAGATATGCACAGATTTCACAAAATTCTTCTGCTTCTAATTCATAAGAACAATCCATTAATTTCTCTTTTTCTATTTTTAATTCACTTGCCAACTGATGAATTTCTATATTTTTCTGTTCTAAATATATCAGTAACTCTTCCTTTACTCCCATATGCAGATTCCCCTTTAACTTCTATTTAAACAAGAAATTTATAATTATTTCTTATTTTATTCTTGTTTAAAAAGAATGTCAAATAAATTTTGTTTTCTTCTATATTTTATTTATTGACAAGCAGTTTTTCATATTATAAGATACGAAAAGAGGTGAATTACATGAAAAATCCAAATTTTTCTCGTGTACTAAAATATTACAGAAAATTGAATAACCTAACTGTTCCGGAAGTCTCTAATCTTTTTCGTGAAAGAGGCTCTGAAATTGCTACTAAAACTATTTATGGCTGGGAAAGCGGACAATCCCAGCCAAGTGCTGATTGTCTTATGTTTTTATGTGAACTTTACCATATTGAAAATATTTTAGAGACATTTGGCTATCAGAATACAGAAGGTGAACCTCTTCTTCTTTCGTCTATAGAAAAATCGATTATAAAAGGACTGCGAGAACATCCTGAATATCAAACGGTTATTTTAAAACTTCTGGATTTAGAACAAAATTAACAAAAAGTACCGAACCGGAATTCTTTCTCTGTTCTAAGAGCATTGATAGAAAATAGAGAAAGAATCCGGAAGAAACTATTTCTATTTATTAATTTATTAAAAATAATAGCATCCAAAAAGTTTATTTTTCCTTATTTTCTGCATGATAAATCATGATAATAAGAATTTATTTTCTTAAGAGTATTTCTATACTTTGATTTATTCTTGTTCTTAAACTAAACCTTGTAATTTTAATATTTCTTCTTTTTTCGTCTGCGGAAGGACATGGGTATAAATATCCATTGTCATCTTAATGCTGCTGTGTCCTAATAATTCCTGCACCACTTTAGGCGGCATACCATTTTCCAATGCTCTTGTTGCAAATGTATGACGTAAAGTATGAGGCGTGATCCGTTCTACCTCCAATCGCCCTTTTAACATTTCCTGTCCTTTCTTTTTTGTAATCTGCATCTCTGTCCATCCATTCATCATAGCAACAATTCGATCTAAATCATAGGCAATCGTTCTTTTTCTTACAGGTTCGCCTGGTTTTAATGGATCGGTAAAGACTAAATGATCCAATCCCGGTTTTTTCTTCCATCTCTCTCCTGCCCTTATCTTTTCTTCCGCTTGCCTTCTTTTTCGCTTTTTTAACATCTTTACAATATCCGGCAGCAGCGGAATGGTACGAAAACTGGACAATGATTTGGGTGTATCGATATAAAACCCTGTATCTTTAAAATATTTCATATTTCCATTTACAGTTAGAGTCTCCATTTCAAAATTGATGTCTTTCCATTTTAATGCCATCAATTCTCCAATTCTTAATCCTGTAGATAAAGCGAGACGGTAAAGATCTCTGTAATCACTTTCTTCTGCATAAATTAAAAATGCTTTCTGCTCTTCTCGGCTTAACACTCGTTTCATTTTTCTTTTTTTCTCTTTTGGAAAGACAACAAATGTAACTGGATTTTTCATGATAATATCATTTTTTACTAATTGATTGAACATCCCTGATAAAACTCCTCTTGAAACACGAAGTGTACTTATTGAATATCCTTTTCTAACTAAATCATTATATAGTTTTTGTAAATGCTCTACACGAATTTCTCTTACATACATATTTCCAATATAGGGACGAATATAACAGTTATAATTTCTTCTATAATTTTCTAATGTTCCTTTTTTTACCATTAATTCTTTATATTCTTTTATCCATACCTCAAACCAATCATTTAAACGAATTTTTTCTGGTTTACAATAGATTCCATGTTCCATTTCATATTGAATATCACGCAGTCTTTTTGTAATTTTTTCCAAATCCATATCATATAGATAGTGACGAACTCCCATATAATAATATGTTGCCTGATAGCGACCATCCGCCCGTTTGGTTATACCTCTTGGAAGAGATTTTATGGTTTTCATTTGGTTATCTTTTAAAGTTTCATTTGTTTTCATCTCTTGTAATGTTTCTTCTGTCTCTGATTCCTCGTTTCTGTCTACTTCTTCTATCTCAGATTCTTCATTTTTGTCTGTTTCTTCTGATACAGCTTTTTTTCTTTCTACTTCTATAACTTTTTCTCCCTCTACTTCTACTGATTCTCTTCCTTCTGCCAATTCTTCTACTATGATTTCTTCTTCCTTTTCTTTCTCTTTTTCCAGATTTTTACTTTCCATTACAGCTTCTCCTTTCGTTTTCCTTTGTTTTCTCCCTAATTTTGTTTTCTTCTCCTCCTTCTTTATTGATAAAATAGGATTTGTAGCTTGCAGTATAGTTATACCAGAAATTTTAAAAATTTCCTAAATAAATTTCAAATATGTATAAACTCTTTTCTATCCTATTTCCAATATCCTTTATTATACATCTTCCTTTACATCTAAAACAAAATAAATATTTTCCATATTTATCAAAATTTTCCATCTTACAATACACATGCAAAAATATACACATGTATTGCAAATTTGATTAAGATTACAAAAAGGAGAGTGCAAACAATGAGAAAGTTGACAAAAACAGCTGCTGTTGTCGCTTCTATGGCTGTCATGGCTATGGGTGCCACTGTAATGACCAGTGCAGCTACAGAAGGCTGGGTACAAAGCGGTTCAAATTGGTACTATTATGTAAAGGGTGATAAAGTTTCTAATCAGTGGGTATTGGCTGGAGAGGATTGGTACTTTTTAGATGACGAAGGAAGAATGGTAAAGAATACCTTTGTTCGTACAGATAAGTTTAGTAATGAAAGTGAAATATTAGACAGTAGAGATATTCATGATGAATTAGGAAGAGATGATATTGATGATGACTGTTCTTTCTTTTACTTAGGAAATGACGGAAAAATGGTTACTGGCTGGAGAGAAATGTCTGCAAGTTCAATCTATGCTTCTCCAAACAGTGGTTCTTCTACAAAAGTATGGTATTACTTTGGTACAACAGGAAGAATGTATGTAAATGAATGGGTAGAGAGCAATGGAAAATGGTATGCACTTTCTCCAAATGGACAGATGTATGCTGAAGCAGTTGTTAATAACGATTTAGTAGATTGGACAGATGAAGATTATTTTTATATGGATAAAAATGGTGCCATGGTAACAGGATGGTATAAGTCTACTAAAAATTGGGCTGGATCGGATGCAAAGGTAGATAATAGTGATGACAATACTTTTGCTAAAGAAATGTTTTTCTATGATGAAAAGGATAAATGGGTATATGGTGATCCTGATACAGGCGTATTAGCTGATGAAGAATGGAAAAAGATTGATAATAAATGGTATTATTTTGGAAGAGATGCTCGTACCAGTAAAGATGGTGTAAAAGATGATTATTTGAATGTACATGTTGCGAAATTTGATTTAGATAAATTAGTACCATCATTACCATCTTTCGATGGAACAGATACAGCTACAGGAGAAGCATTATATCTGACAAAGGATAAATTCGATGATTCGGATTATTATGATACTACTTATAACAATAAGTCTCCAGAAATTGCAATTGATAAATTTGCTATGTTAAGTGAGAAGATAATTGCTTGGGCAAACCATGATAGTAAAGAAAACTCAGAAAAGATAAATTACTTCTATCTTAATAAAAATGGAGATGCCTTGACAACTTGGAAAGAAATTGATGATGACTTCTTTATTTGCGGAAATGATAAGGGAGAATTATATCGTGATCAAGTTGCAAATGTAAAAGGAAAATTCTATTACTTTAATGCAAATGCTGTTTGTGACTATAAATATTTAAATAATACTGCTGACTATGCTGTTGTTTTTGGTGAGAAAGATTATGAATCTGGTAAATTATTAGAAGATAAGGAAGCATCTATTAAATTCTACGAAACAACAAGAAAAAATGATTCTAATGAGGGTGGTTCTTATTATCCTGCTGAATATGCAAGACTTGCTGATATTAAAGATGCATTAGAAGATTTAGGTGTTGAATATGTAAACTTTGGTACAAGAAGTGTAAAAGTTAGAAGTTTAACAGAATCAGAAGCTCTTTTAGCTTGGGCTGCAGCAGAAGAAATAACAAAGAATTCAGACGTAATGAATGGAACAACATTTGATAAAGCTGGATTAGAGAAATGGCAAAAAGAGAATAACAATAAATTAAAACTTAGTATTTATAAGTTAAGAACTTCTTCATGCATTGAGAAGAAATCTGTAACATTTAAGGTAAAATAATTAAAGTTGTTTGGTTTTAATATTGGATAAATTGATTTTAAAAATCCTCTTAGCAAATACATGCTAGGAGGGTTTTTAATATGTTATAATGAAAAAATATATAAAATAAATGATTCTTAAAATAATTTTTATGATGTAAAATTGGTGTATTCTTTCCATTTTTGGAAAATTTACTTAATTTTTAAATTAAAATTTCTGGAATTTAATTCCTAATTATTTTT